>JACDAN010000113.1 GCA_013695385.1 Actinomycetota bacterium
CAGAGCCACTTGGCGGGCGGCGACCCACTCGCCGCGCCCAACCTGGCCTGGCACCTCTATGCGATCGGAGCGGACCGGGCAGAGCCGCCGGGGCCCGGCGTCCCGCTGACGATCGTCGATTCGGGTCTCGATCGCGAGCACATGGAGTTCCGCGCGCGCCCGAACACCTCCCTCCTGAACGAGCAGCAGGTCGATCGGTCGAACGACGAGTACCACGGGACGATCGTCGCCTCGACGGCGGCTGCGCCCACGGATGGACGGGGCACGGTCGGCGTCTACCCCCAGTCGACGCTGCGTGTGTTCGACCTGTGGTTCCTCTCCGAGTCGCGGATCGTCCAAGGCATCAGCAAGGCGGTGGCGGCCGGTCAGGGTGTGATCAATCTCAGCCTGGGTGGCAGCGAGCCGTCGCGCGGGATCTACGAGGCGACGACGTACGCTTTCGGTCGAGGCTCGATCGTCGTCGCCGCGGCGGGGAACGAGCGCCTTCACCAGAATCCAAGCATCTACCCGGCCGGGTTTCCTCACGTGCTCACCGTGGGTGCCACCAACAGGAACGACAAGCCGTCGAAGTTCTCCAGCTCGGGCCGCGCGGTCGACCTCGCCGCCCCGGGAGAGGGGATCCCCTGGCAGGACCCGACCGATCCGACCAGGTTCAGCACGATCGACGGCACGAGCTTTGCGGCTCCGATGGTGGCTGCCGCCACGGCCTGGGTGTGGACGGCGCGGCCCGGGGTCGAGAAGACACAGCTCTTCGACCTCATGCGCTACTCGGCACGCGACGTGGGGGCCCAAGGGGTGGACGATCGGACCGGCTTCGGAGTGCTCGACATCCCTCGGGCTCTCACTCGCGCGCTGCCACCCGTCGATCCGCTCGAGCCGAACGACGACGTCGATCACGTGAAGGCTCACGGGATCTTCCGGTCTGCCGCTCGCCCGCTGACGGCGCCGGGGCGCCGGCGCGCGTCTCTACGCGCTCGCCTTCACCGGAGCGAGGATCCCAACGACGTCTACCGGGTCTGGATCCCCGGCCGCGGTGAAGTGACGGCCACCGTCCGTCCGACCGCTGACGTCAACGTCTCGGTGTGGACTTCGAGCACCCGGAGCATCTACGAGCGCGGGGCCTCCCGGCGACGCGACCTCATCGCGCTCGGCACCCGCCGGGGCGGACGGCCCGAGATCGTGAGGATCGAGAACGAGCGCTTGCGCGGCTACTACGCCTATCTCGACGTCTTCCCCGCCAAGGGTGTCCGCTCGGCGAACTATCTGCTCGGCGTCAGCTCCCGCGCACTGCGGTAGCGGCCGAGTACTGAACCGCGAGACCGGCCGGGGCAATGCCCGGTTTTCGCACGCGGACCTGAACGCGCTCGGCCGGAAACCGTGCAGCCAGCTCGCCGGCAACGGCCGCCGCGAGGCTCTCGATGAGACGGAACTCCCGGCTGTCCGAGACGTCGCGGACGCAGGCAGCGACGGCGCGATAGTCCACGGTTGCCTCCAGCCCGTCCTCCCCCGGCTCGGCGACCTCGAGGGCGATGTCGTACAGGAAGATTCGACCCTGTTCGCGTTCGTCATCGTCGACGCCGTGGCGGCCGAAGACCTCGAGCCCGACGAGCTCGACCGTCATCCGGCCACTGCCCGCGCCGTCGCCAGAGCCTCGACGTGCTCCCGGACGTCGTGCACGCGGAGGACGGTCGCACCTCGCTCGTAGGCGGCGACGGCTGCCGCGATGCTCGCCGAGAGCGACCCGGTCTTGGCATCGGGGTCGCCGAGAATCTTCCCGAGCGAGCTCTTGCGGGAGAAGCCGACGACGACCGGGCGCCCAAGGGCGGCGATCTCGTCGAGTCGCGCGACCAGCTCGAAGTTGTTCTCGACGGTCTTGCCGAAGCCGATCCCGGGATCGAGGCAGATCCGCTCCTCGTCGACGCCGGCGTCCACGGCAGAACGCAGCCGCTCCTCCAGGAAGGCCGTCACCTCGGCGACGACGTCGTCGTACGAGGGGCTCGCCTGCATCGTGCGGGGCTCGCCCTGCATGTGCATCAGGCACAGGTAGGCGTCCGAGTCGGCTACGACCCCGGCGAGCTCCGGGTCACCTCGGAGCGCAGTGACGTCGTTCACCATCTCGGCGCCGAGCTCGAGCGCCCGCCGGGCAACCTCCGCCTTGGCGGTGTCGATCGAGACCGGCAGCTTCGCCGCCAACGCCTCCAGCACCGGGACGACACGCCGGAGCTCCTCGTCCAACCGCACACCCGCCGCGCCCGGACGGGTCGACTCCCCCCCGATGTCGACGATCGCCGCCCCTTCCTCGACCATCCGCCGGGCACTGGCGCTCGCGTCATCGGCCCGGAAATTGACGCCCCCGTCGGAGAACGAGTCCGGCGTGACGTTGACGATGCCCATCACCGAGGGCCGGGGGAAGCGCTCGGCGATAGAGATCCTGCTCACACCGCGTTCATGAATGCGTACATGACGAGCAGATCGACGGCAGCCACGCCGCATCCCACCCAGAGCGGCCACCAGCGTCCCGCGTTGAGGGACGCGATCATGCCGACCAGCGGCGCGCCGATCGAGAGCCCCCAACCCCCGACCAAGACGATGTCCTCGGTGGGGCCGTTGCAGAGGGCGCTGTCAGACGGCTCGGAGGCGTCGGAGCCGCCGCAGCCGAATCCGATGAAGAGCGCGAGCATCAGCCCCAGGAAGCCGGCGCCCGCAGCTGCGCCGAAGCCGATCAGCAGCACACCGTCCTGTGCGCCCACCTGACCACGTTCTCGTCGGCCATGCCTCAAGCCTAGAACGGCAGGTCAGACACTGCCGGAAAAGCTGTCGCAGGCGGCCACGTCGCCGCCGTCGAAGCCCTTGCGGAACCAGCTCGTTCGCTGCTCGGAGGAGCCGTGCGTCCACGATTCCCGCTCGACACGGCCGGTGGCCTGCTCCTGGATCCGGTCGTCGCCGACGGCCGCCGCCGCCGCGAGCCCTTCTTCGAGGTCGCCGCTCTCGAGCAGCTGCTCCTTGTAGGCCGAGTGCGCCCAGACGCCTGCGAGGCAATCGGCCTGGAGCTCCATCCGGATCGAGAGCTCGTTGGCGTCGTCACGATTGCCCTGTTGCTCGCGGCGGACCTCGTCTGCGATCCCGAGGACGTTCTGGACGTGGTGCCCGAACTCGTGGGCGATCACGTATGCCTGCGCGAAGTCGCCGGGCGCTCCAAACCGTTGGCGCAGCTCGCGGAAGAAACTGAGATCGAGGTAGACCTTGGAGTCGACGGGACAGTAGAAGGGGCCGGTCGCCGACGACGCGTTGCCGCATCCGGAGCTGACCGCCTGCTCGAACAACACCAGCTTCGTCGGCCGGTATTGCCGGCCGGCTTGCTGGAAGAGTCTCGTCCATGTCCGCTGGACGTCGTGGACGACGAACGCGACAAAATCGTCGACCTGGCCCCTGCTCTCGAGCGGCCGGCCCTCTGCGGCAGGAGCCCCGGGAAACGGCTGCAGCGACGGCCCGATGTCGATTCCTCCGCCTCCGTTCCCGCCGCCCGGCAAGCCGCCTCCCAGGAACAACGTCAGCAGGACGATCACGAGCCCGAGACCGCCAAGGCCGCCACCGGCGCGGCCCATGGGAAAGCCACCGCCTCCCATGCCGCCGCCCCCCATGCCGCGGCGGTCATCGATCTGATTCCCTCCAACTCCTCGCTTCCAGCGCATGGATGACGTGGTACCCGAGGAAGAAACAAAACAATCGGGAGTCCCGCGTCCGCGGAGGGACGAGCAGCGCCCGTCCCGGGCTCCAAACGCAAGTCCTAGGCGAAGTCCTCGCGCCGCGCGGCGAAGCGGCGCCGGCTTCCGGACCGTGGCCGAAAGTTG
>JACDAN010000133.1 GCA_013695385.1 Actinomycetota bacterium
CTTCAGGCGGCGCCGGTCGTGCGCGAGGTCACCGCCCGGGAGGCCGGTGCTGTCGCGAGGATCGGCGCGCTCGCGGTCGGCGTCGCCGCCGCGCGGCTGGGCGCCGGCAGGATCGTCAAGGACGACACCATCGACCACTCCGTGGGCGTCGTCTGCCTCGCGAAGCGCGGAGACACCGTGGATCGGGGCGACGTTCTCGCTGAGATCCACGCCCGCGACGACGCCTCCGCAGCGGCGGCCGCAGCCGAGATCGAAGCGGCGTACGATCTCGGCGATGAGCCAACGGATCCGGGCGGCATCATCCTCGAGACGCTCACCTAGCCCCGCCTGGCCGCGGCTAGGCTAAACCGGTGCCGGAGCTTCCCGAAGTCGAGACCGTCCGAGCACGTCTGGAGCCTGCGCTCGTGGGCCGCCGGTTCGACAGAGTTGACATCCGCGACTCGAGGGTGACGCGGCCCGTCGAGCCGATGGAGGTCGCTGCCGAGCTCGAAGGCGAGGTCGTCGAGGCCGTCGAACGACGCGGCAAGTATCTGATTGTTCGGTTCCAAACGGGTCGGGTGCTCCTGATCCACCTCCGGATGACGGGGACATTGCGACACGCGAGAGACGGAGTGCCCGAGCACGATCCACATCTGCGAGTCGTTGTCAACCTAGACGACGGATCGGACGTGATGTACCGGGATGTCCGGCGTTTCGGAACCTGGCTCCTGCTCGAGCCGGGAGACGACACCGCCTACCTGGCCGCTCGGCTCGGCGAGGAGCCGCTCACGCGGTCCTTCACCCCCGCCGCCCTCGCGGCGAGGTTTCAGGGACGGCGTGCGCCGGTCAAGGCAGCACTCCTCGACCAGCGTGCCGCTGCCGGGATGGGGAACATCTACGCCGACGAATCGCTGTGGCGGGCGCGCATCCATCCGCTTCGGCCCGCCGGGGATCTCGACGAGACCGAGGTCAAGCGCCTGCACAAAGCGGTCAGGGAAGCCCTCAAAGCTGGGATCGCCCGCCAGGGCACGACACTTCGCGACTACCGCACGCCCGACGGCGCTCCGGGCCGAATGCAGACCGAGCTGCGCGTGTATGGGCGAGAGGACGAGCCCTGCCGGCGCTGCGGAAGCACGATCGCAAAGATGCGAGCCGCCGGCCGCGGCACGTGGTACTGCCCGACCTGCCAGCCGGTCGGCTCGAACGGAGCGGAAGCCGGACCTTGAAGGTCGTTGTGACCGGCGGCGCGGGCTTCATCGGCTCGCACGTCTCCGACGCCTTCCTCGAGCGGGGCGACGAGGTCCTTGTCGTGGACGACCTCTCCTCGGGCAGCCGGGATCAGGTTCCGGACGGAGCCGATCTCGCCCAGTTGGACATCGCTCAGGGAAAAGAGCTCAAGAGGGCTCTCGCCGGCTTCGGTCCCGATTTCGTCTGCCACCTCGCAGCCCAGTCAAGTGTCACCGTCTCGGTCACGGAGCCGGAGCGCGATTTCGCCTCCAACGTGCGGGGGACGTTCAACGTCGTTCGCGCCGCCACCGAGAGCGGCGCCCGAGTCGCGTTCGCCTCCACCGGCGGAGCCCTCTACGGCGAAGAGGCTCCGATCCCGACGCCGGAAGCCTACGTCCCGAAGCCGCTGGCCCCGTACGGAGCCTCGAAGCTCGCCGGGGAGGCATTCATCTCCACCTGGGAGCGCTTCCACGGCATCGCGCACACCGTCCTCCGCCTCGGAAACGTCTACGGCCCCCGCCAGAATCCGCACGGGGAGGCCGGCGTCGTCGCGATCTTCAGCGAGCGCCTGATCCGAGACCAGCCGCTCGTTCTCTACGGCCATGGCAAGCCGACCCGCGACTACGTCCACGTCCGCGACATCGCCCGCGCCTTCGTCCAGGTTGCTGACACGGAGACCGCGGGCACCTTCAACCTCGGCTGGGGAAGGGAGGTGGCGGTGCTCGAGCTGCTCGAGCTGCTCCAGCGGGCCGCCGGCAAGCAGACGGAACCGCAACTGAAACCTCTCCGCCCGGGAGAGCTGACTCGCAGCGCGATCGACGCTGCCGCCGCTGCCGACACATTCGGTTGGCGTCCCGAGATCGAGCTCGAAGCCGGCCTCGCGGAGACTTTTCGGTGGTACGCGTCGAAAACGGCTGACTAGCCGCCGACCGCGCGAGTACCCTCTGACGGAGGTGCGCGGAGCCAGTCCCGGAGCCCCCATGGCTGACGAAGCTGCGACCGCGGCTCGCCCGCGTGCGCTCGCCCCCTTTCTCGGGCATGTCGGCATCGGTGTCGCGATCGCCCTCGGAGTGGGTGCACTCGGCGCCGCTGACGGCGGCTACTTCCCGCCGTCGTGGGGCTGGACGGCGCTCGTCTCGCTGTGGCTCGTGGGGGCCTGGTTGCTGCTCGGCCGCGCAGCGCTCAACGGCGGGCGCCTCTCCGCGCTCTATGCCGGAGGCTTCGCCGCCCTCGCCGGCTGGACGTGGCTCTCGCTGGCCTGGACCGACAACACGGTGCAAACCGTTCTCGAAGGGTTCCGGACGCTTGCGTACGCCGGCGTGGCGGCGGCGCTCGTGCTCGTCGTCCGGAGCCATGCGGCCCCGGCTCTGCTCCGAGGTGTAGCGGCTGCGATCGCCGTCATCTCGCTCTACGGCCTCGGCACGCGCCTGTTCCCGGACCGCCTGGGTGCCTACGACCCCATTTCCGGCTACCGGCTCTCGGAGCCTCTCGGCTACGGGAACGGGTTCGGAATCTTCGCCGCGATGGGGGCGATCCTCCTGCTCGCCATCCTCGCGCGAGACCGCAGCACCGTCGTTCGGGCGCTGGCCGCAGGAGCGTTCGCGCCGCTGCTCCCGGCGATCTACTTCACGTTCAGCCGCGGTGCCCTCATCGCCCTGGCGGTCGGGATCCTGGCAGCGATCGCCCTCGATACGCGGCGCCTTCAGCTGATTCTCGCCCTGACGGCTGTGGGCGTTTTCGGGCTCGCCGGGGTCTGGGTCGGTTCGCAGTCGGAAGCGCTGACCCGGGAGGACGCGCCGCTCAGCTCGGCTGTCGACCAGGGCGCGGAGGTCGCCATCATCCTCGCGCTGCTCGCGCTCCTCGCGGCGGGCGCCAATGTCGCGCTCGGGCTCGCGGAGCGGCGCGTAGAGCCTGGACGGCAAGTGCGCCTGGCGTTCGCGGCCGTCATCGTGCTCCTGGCGGCTGCGGTTGTTCTGGGCGCTTTCGTCCGGGCCGGCGGGCCCGTGAATCTCGTCGAGAACGCCTACGACGCGTTCGATACCCCGCCTCGCCAGGGAGCCGATCTCGGCGAGCGCCTGTTCACGTTCAGCGGCAGCTACCGGCTCGAGACCTGGGGCGAGTCCATCGATCAGTTCTCCGACAACCCCGTCCTCGGCGGCGGGGCCGGGACCTACGAGCAGTACTGGAACGCCAACAGGCCGATCGAGCACAAGGTCCGAGACGCCCACACGCTCTACGGCGAGACGCTGGGCGAGCTGGGGCCGCTCGGGCTCGCGCTCCTCGTTTTCGCCCTGGTCATGCCGCTCGTGGCAGCCGCCCGCAGCCGTGTGCACCCCCTCGCCGCAGGATCCTTCGGCGCGTACGTCGCCTATCTGGTTCATGCCGGGATCGACTGGGATTGGGAGCTCCCGGCTGTGACTGTGGTGGCGCTCGCCTGCGGCGCGGCGCTGCTCGTCCTCCGCCCGCGAAACAACTCGCCGGTCGCAGCGGGATCCCGTCAGCGGATTGCAGGAGCCGTGGCGGCGCTCGTCCTCTCCGCCGTCGCGTTCGTCGGCCTCGTGGGGTCGAGCGCGCTCTCGGCGAGCGAGGAGGGGGCCGCGACCCGCACGCCGGACTGGGAGAAGGTCGAGGACGACGCGCGAAAGGCCCGCCGGTGGATGCCGTGGTCCTCCGAGCCCTGGCAGCGGCTGGGCGAGGCGCAGATCGACCAGGAGCGGCTCCCGGAGGCGAGGAGGAGCTTCCGCAAGGCAATCGAGAAGGAACCGGACGACTGGCTGCTCTGGTTCCGGCTCGCGGAAGCATCCAGCGGCGCCGACCAGCGCGAGGCGCTCGCGGAAGCGAGACGCCTGAACCCGCTCAACCCCGAGATCGCAGCCTTCCCACAGGCAGGTGGCTGATGCTTCGGCGTGACCCGCTCGCAGACCTGGAGCCGCTGATCCGCCGTGTCTACGCGTACGTCGCCTACCGGATGGGCGACGGTCCGGATGCGGAGGACGTGACGAGCGAGACCTTCGAGCGCGCGCTCCGCTACCGCAAGAGCTACGACCCCCGGAAGGGCGAGCCGGTGGCGTGGCTCCTGGGGATCGCGAAGAGGTGCATCGACGGCGGCTGGCCCGACAGGGATCTCGCGGCCGAAGTGGCAGATTCCCCCGACTCGACCGACCTCGAGGACGAGACGGTGCGCAAGCTCACCGTTGCACGGGCCGTTGCGACGCTCGATGCGCGGGATCGGGAGCTCATCGCCCTTCGCTACGGCTCCGACCTCACAGCACGGCAGATCGCGGAGGCGCTGGGAGCACGCACGAATGCGATCGAGGTGGCCCTCCACCGCGCGCTCGGCCGGCTACGCGACGTTCTCGGCGAAGAGGACGTGGAGCCTGTAAGGAAACGTGGAGCCTCCCGGTAGTAGGGGTGTAAGCAAAAGAAATCGATGCAGGGGGTTTACTGAATGCGTTACTGGCGAAAGCGGCACGAGGGACTTGACCTCGAAGCCGAGCTGCGGGCCGGCCGCTCCGAGCCCGCGCCCGAGTTCATCAACCGCCTCGAAGCGCGTGTAAGGCACAACGGTCGCACCCGCGCGGGCTCGCTCCGCGTCGCCTTCGTCGGTGCGCTGACGGTCGTCATGCTGGTCGCACTGGCCTCGGTCGGCGGGGTCGGCTATGCGTCCTCGGCAGCGAAAGACGCAGCGGTAAGCGTCAAGCGCGTCGTTGCTCCGAAGGATGTCATCACGATACTGAAGAAGGGCTCGGCCCTCGATCAGTACGGGCCGAAGAAGCCGAAGAAGGTCAAGAAGGCCAAGAAGGGCAAGGGCAAGAAGGGCGTCGTCAAGGCAAGGACGAGGCCGCCCTTCACGGGCTAGCACCACCAGCCTAAACGGAATGCGAGGGGCGGCCGAAAGGCCGCCCCTCTTGCTACGAGAGGTAGGGGTCGATGAAGTTGAGGATGTGGAGACGTCGAGAAATGGCGGC
>JACDAN010000149.1 GCA_013695385.1 Actinomycetota bacterium
GGAGCGGTTCGAAGCGGCTCCGCATGGCACCTACGGCCGAACGATGTGGACGCTGGCGCATTCTCTGGCGCGCACGGCGTTCCGAAGCGGTGTTTTCCCTGCAAATGGCGTTTCTCTACGCTAGTTCCCTAAACCGCGTGCGCAAGTTCGATTCTTGCCGGGGACATCCAGCTTTCCCTGCTATTCGAGCTTCTTCGTTCTCGCGCGCGACGGCGGAATTCGATCTGTACCCGCCGTGTACCCCGGGAGCCCCGCAACGGGGATCAGCCGGTCAGAATCTTCTGCTTCTGCACCTGGAGCTCTTCGTACGAAGTCGCCGAAGGCCTTGCACTCCTCTTTCGCGAAAGCCCATGGAGCGCCGCCTCCGGACGACCCCGGGCTGGGATCGACGCCTTGACGCCGCCCGCGCGTTCTCAGCCGCGGGGGGGATCGTCACGTGGCCTTGAGTCGTAGGACGCTGTTACGCACCCGGATCCAGATCGATCCGAATGCCGGGGTGACCGACTCACCTTCGACGTTGAATCCCTTGAGAGGCAGCTTGCCCGTAATCGCATTCGTGCGCGTATCGATGCGAACGAGTACGCCGCTGAAGGTGACCACCCACAGGTACGGAGGATCGAGCGCGGGCGTTCCCGGAATATCCGGCGACAGGTCGACCGTCGGCGAGACGGTGTTCGTCTTCGGGTCGATACGCGAGATCCGCGTGCCCCCGCAGCCGCCGCCGACCCAGATCGCCTCATCGCTGGGGGCGAACACGCACTCCTGCTCGACGGGAATTTTCGCCGTGACACGGTTGGTCGACGCGTCGATCCGGACGACCGCGCCGGCGTTCGGGACGCTGACCCAGATGCTCCCCGCGGCCACAGCAATCGCAAGCGGACCGTCCGTATCTGCACGGCCCACGCGGATCTTGGCGACGAGCGCGTTCGTGGTCCGGTCGATGCGGCGCACAGAACCGTCGTGCTCGTGTGCGACCCAAACAGATCCGTGATCAACGGCAATTCCATGAGGGGAGAGCCCGACCGCGATGCGTGCGGCCACCGCGTTCGTCGTTGGGTCGATCCGGAAGATGGCGTTGTCGTCGACGTCGGATACCCAGACGCCGCCTTCGCTGACTGCGATGCAGCAGACGTTCGGCCCGCCGACCTTCACCGTGGCGACGAGCTTGTTCGTGTCCGGATCGATCCGAGAGAGGCTTCCGTCGCCGTTCGTGATCCAGACGGCTCCGGCACCCGCGGCAACCTGCCCAGCGCCCGGCGCGACTATGGCCCCAACAACGCTCGCAATGGCCGCTGGCCGCTGCTTCTGTGCCGGCGTCTCTTCATCGTCGCCCGCGCAGCTCGCACTCGCGGTCAGCGCGAAAAGAGCGACCGCCACGCCCGCGACGGCGCAAAGTCTCGACATCTACCGGAGTATCCCATTCGCGCCAGCTTTCTCGAGGCCGCAACTGCAGAGCCATCGTTGCTTGTGCCGACAACGCTTGAGCGCAGATGAAGCCCCACGCACTCGATTCGAGACGCGCCCTACGCGGCCGCCCGCAAGAAGGCGGAGCACGGCAAGCACGCGGCGGTGCGAGTCGGGGTTTGCGTTGAGGCGCAGCTCGAGAAAGATCTGCTTCACGTGCGCCTCGACGGTTCGCTCGGTTACGAAGAGACGTCCGGCGATCGCCTTGTTCCAGAGTGCTTCCGCGACGAGCCCGAGAACTTCTCGCTCCCGTAACGGACAGGTCGATGAGCGGACCAATTCGGGCGGGGCAAGTCCGAAGTCGGGCATGGGAGTGAAATTTTTATGCACGGGAGCAGCACCCGCAGGAGTCCCCCATCTCCAGTTTTTGAGGAACTCCGGTTGCCGACCTAGCGAAGCTCTACAACGGCCCTGACCGCCTCAACCTTGCCCACCTCGTTGATCGCGTCCAACTTCTCCGCGAGCGCCTCCGGCGCGCTCGGGAACAGGTGCCCGTAGCGGTTCAGCGTGATCTGACGCTACCTGTACCCCGTTTGTACCCCGAGAGCGGGGTATGAGGTGCTTTCGAACGGTTCGGAACGATCGCGCCCGGTCGGCCGCGATTACGGCGATTTGCGGGAGGGTCCGCCTCTATCCGGCTCGACTACTGCCGAGAGTCGCGGCGGCAGGATCGGTTCTTAACCACGTGCGCATGCTCAATTTCATGCCGGGGGCACTCAGCCAGAGCCGAGGGCGAGCGTGACCGCATCTTCGAACGGCATCGCGTAACCCTCGGCCCAGACGGCGTCAGCCTCTGCGCCGAGCCGCTCGCGCGCGGCGCCAATGTAGCGCTCCAAGAGAGCGTCCCAGAACGGCACCTCGATCGTGGAGCCGATCGACTCCCAGAGCGCCTTGCCAGCTGCGGCCAGGCGGACGCCGCGCGCCCATTCACCCTTTCCAGCCGCCGACATTCCGACGCCCTGTACCTCGAAGCTCGTCTCAAGAAGATCTCCGAGCGGGAGTGCTGCCCGCAGGCTCGCCCTGTACAGGTCCTCCGCTTCGTCACAGTCGCCACGAATCAGCGCACAATCGCCCAGGAAGTGGTGAGAAAAATGGAAGTCCGGCTGTGATGGATCGTCTCCGACTGGTTCATCTACGCTCGACGGTGCGCTAGGCGATGGCCGCCCGTCACGCGGCCCAGCGCCGGGGCGAAATGCAGTTGTGCAGGGCCGTTTGCGGAGGCATACGGATTTGTGGCTCGTTCAGCCTGCGGGCGTGATGTTGAGGTTCATGCGGAAGAGGTTCGTCGGGTCGTACCTCGCCTTCAGCGCAGCGAGCCGCTCGTAGTTGACTCCATAGCCCGCCTTGACGAGCTCCTCCTTCTCCTCCCCCAGGCCGGGGAAGTTCAGGTAGATGCCACCGGTCGAGTGCCGACCCATCGCAGCCCAGAACTCCCGTCCCCAGGCGATCGCCTCGTCGGTTTGCGAGGGGTCCGTCCAGCTCGCTTCCCCGGACTCGCGAGAGCTATTCATGTCGGGGCACTGCCCTCGACCTGTGGGCGGCGTGCCTCAGCTCGTTCGGACGTTCAGGACGTCGTGCTGCTTCGGCTGAACGTCGGCGAATGATATCCCGGCTTCTCGCAAAGCCTCCTGAAACTCCGGGCGCTCCATCGCGGCGTCGGCGTGTTGCTCAGACTCCCACACGTTGATGATCTGCATACCGTTCTCCGTCCGCAGCGCGATGTGCGCCTTCATGCCGTCCGCCAATGGAAGCTCGTTCATGCGGTCGGAAACGATCCCGTATTGGCGCTCGAGCTCCTGCTGATCCCCTTCCCGCGAAATAATTCGTGCGATCGCCAAAGCGTCTCCTCTCGTCGTCGATGCTGAAGGAAGAAGTATCCCGCGGTTCGGCTCGGCCGACAAGGCTGCGCGGCACAGCATGGCCCGGAGGGGATACTGAAGACGAAAACAAGGCTCGCCTCCGAGGAGCATCAGGCCCGAGGAGGGATCCAGTCGAGCCTAAGCAATCCCGCTTCGGGGACTACGCTTGGGCCGCGGTTGTCGGCGGCAGCAGCGCGTGGCCGTCGACGACGGCCTGGGCGATATCGATGAGCTTTCGGTTGCCGTTGCGGGCTTGCGTACGAAGCAGTTCAAAGGCCAGCGCTTCTCCCACTGAGTGGCGCTCCATCAGGATTCCCTTCGCGCGTTCGGTTACAGCCCGGCGACCGAAGGCTCCCTCGAGATTCTGGTACTCGGTGAACCGTAGGAGGACGATCTCGATCGCGTTCCGCCACGCGCCGGGCGCGGTGTCGTCGATGTAGGCGAACACGCCCCGTTTGGCTGCCTCTGTCACGCACTCCGGGTCCGGGGCATGAAGCAGCGCGATCACCGGGCACGTCGCCTCACGGACGATCTTGTCGATCAATCCCAGCGCGTGCTCCGAGCTCACTCCGAGCCCGACCAGGGCGACGTCCGGGTTTTCGCGCGCCGTGGCAGCCCCGACCTCGCTGATTTCGATCTCACGAGCGATGACTTCATGGCCGAGGGAGTTGACGATCGCCGCGACGTCCGCGAGGCGATCCTTTCGCTCGTTCGCGATCAGGACGCGCAGGTGCTCAAGTGGCTGTGTGGACATGGGTCAGGAGGGTGAAGGTTCCCTCACACAGGACCTCTTTTCCCAAAAACTCGCCGATCACACCCCATCCGTGCGCTACCTTTTTCCCGTCGCTTCGAAACCACGACCGACAAGTCGCCGACTTCAGAAAACCGGTCGGCAACCCAAGCTAGCGACGGGCCCCACCACCCGGCCCTCCGCAAAGTAGGAGTTGCCGTGCCAGACGTTCTGAAGAGAGGAGGCCGCAAGCGCACCGCCGCGCTGCGCGTGCTTCTCGTAGACAACGATGCTGCAACGCGGATGCTCTGCTCGGTGAACCTCGGGCTGCTCGGAATCGAGGTCTTGGAGGCGGAGGACGGTGCAGAAGGTTTCGAGCTCGCGCGACGCGAGCGTCCGGATTTGGTGGTCCTCGACGTGTCGATGCCGGGCCTGAGCGGCTTGGAGGTCGCCGAACTGCTTCGCGGGCATCGCTGGACACGGAACATCCCGTTCATGTTCTTGAGCGGCGAGGCGGACGATGATGCTAGGGCCCGCGTCCTCGGCGCGTTCGCGTACGTGGCGAAGCCGTTCGACCCGATCGTGCTCGCAGAGCTCATCGCCCGGACACTCGACCCGTCACGCGCGCAAGCGGTCGGGGTCTAGCAATGCTGCGGCGTCGCCTTCGGAACGAGTCCGACGAAGCTCTCCTGAGCTTGACTGCCGCGGGCGACGAGCTCGCGCTCGGGGAGCTCTACGACCGTTTCGGCCGGGTCACTTACGGGCTCGCCTTCCGCGTCGTCCACGACGCGAGCCTCGCGGAACAGGCAGTGCAGGACGCATTCCTGGCTGTGTGGCGCTCGGAAGAGCGCTTCGATGGCGCGCGTGAGGGCGTGCGCGCCTGGCTCTTGGAGCTCGCGCACCGCAAGGCGCTCGACGTCCAGCCCGCCCAAGAGCTTCGGACGCAGCCGAGCCGGGCCGGGGAACCACAGCTCGTGTTCGCGGAGGGCGGCGAGTCATCCGGCGTGCCCTCGAGCTATTCAGGCGTCTGACCCCGCTACTCGAGCCGGCTGAGAGCCGTGCGCGCGGCGACGTCGAATGGCGTCAGCTCGATCGGTAGGAGCCGGCGGATCCGGTCGTCGCGGGCAACCGTCTCGTTTCGCAACCCCTCGATGAGAGGACGCGCGACTCCGGCTCTGACGGGTGTGACCAGGTGGAGCCACAAGGAGGAGATGCGCGGCGTCAGAACGGGGACCTCGACGATGAAGGGGCGCTTTCCGCGGATACGCGCGATGCGCTCGATCATCTCGCGGTAGGTCATCACCTCCGGCCCGCCGACGTCGAGGTCAGCGCCTAGAGCAGGCTCGAGCCCGCACACGCCCGAGAGATAGGCGATCACGTCTGGGAGCGCGACGGGTTGGGTTCGCGTCGCCACCCAGCGCGGCATCACCATCGCCGGCAGGCGGTTCACCAACGCGACGATCGTCTCGAACGCGGCGCTCCCGTGGCCGATGACCATCGCTGCGCGGAGTGTCGTCACCGGTACCGAGGTGGAAGCCAGGCGCTTTCCGGTCTCGCGCCTGCTGCGGAGGTGGGGTGAGAGATCCGCAGAGTCGTCGCCGAGCCCGCCGAGGTAGATGAGCTGCTTGACGCCCGCGCGCTCTGCTTCGCGCGCTGTCGTCTCGGCAGCCCTGAGATCCTCGCACTCGAAATCGGCGCTGCCGAGCGAATGGACGAGGTAGTACGCGACGTCCACGCCTTCGAGGACGCGCGCCATGGAATCGCCGTCGGTCGCATTCGCGGTCTTCCACGTGACGCCGCCGGTGTCGGGTCTGTCGGAACGCGAGACCGCCACGACGTGGTGTTCCCCGGCAAGCTCGGCAAGCAGCGGTCGGCCGATCGTCCCAGAGGCGCCGAAGACGGCGACGTTCATCCGCGAGCCTCGGCGATCAACCGCGCGAAATAGCGGCGACTGACGACAACGTGGATTCGGCTCTGCAACCGGTTGTAGAGCGCACCAGTCCAGTCCGGCCTACCGTTGCGGGCCGCGAGGCTCGGAAAGAAACCGCGGATGGTCGAGCGGAAGACCGGCGACGCTCCGCCAGCCTGTTCGAAGACGATCTCCCCTGCGGGACGCTGCGCAAGGAGACCGCCTTCGATCGGATAGCTGCAGCGCGCAAGCGCGGTCGTCGCCTCGAACGTCGGCTGCCCAAATCGAAGCAGGACAGGCCCGTGGGCGAGCAGCCGCAACTCGAGCGTGCCCTGCCGTTCTCGCGTTCGGACGAGCCGGCCCGTGACTCGTTCGACCTCACGCCAGTACGCGCGGCCCAGGTGTTCCGCCCCTGCCACGGAGAACGCAACCACAGGCGCGCGAAGGGCGACGCGCTGCTCCGACTCCACCGCGCCCTCGTCCGTTTGACGCTGCCACGTCTCCCAACCATCCATTTCCACGACGCTAGCTGCCCCCGGCCGGTGCATAGCGGGCCTGAAACGCCAAAGCCCCGGCGGAGCCGGGGCTTCGGGTCGATCCATGCGAGTCCGGTTAGTGCTTGTCCTTCTTCGAGCTCGGCTGCCGGTTCTCGCGTCGCAGCGCTTGCACGGCTTCCGTTGCCATTGCACCAATCCGATTGGCATCAGAAAAGCCCTGTCAGTAGGACAGATACCCGTGTTTTTGCGGTCTCGAAACCGCATTGGAACGGCGTTCGGCCAGCTGACACGGGTCTTGCAAGTCGCACCCGAGGGGATTCGTGCAACTCGCTCGAGCTCACGCAGTCGCGCGACCAGGTGCCGCACCGGCCCTAGACTGCTTTCTCCTCTTGCCGCGGGCACTCCGCCGGCGCGACCCTCTTTCCTGATGACCCCCATACCCACGCCTCTCCCGCTCGCGAGCGGCGCCGAGGCTCGCGTGACCAACGGACTGCGTCACCACACGGCGGTTTTTCTCGGCGGCGGGCGCAAGGAGGAGGACCCAGGCACCTGGAGCGCCTCGAACGAGTGGCTCGTCCGGCGTCTTGCCCGGTCATTCCCCGAGCTCGGCTTCGTCGAGGTTCGCTACCGGATCAAGTCCTGGCAGCGGCTGGATCTCTGCGTCGAGGACGCGCGCGACACGTTGAACGCAGCCGTCGAGGGCGGCGCCGAGCGCATCGCGCTCGTCGGATTCTCAATGGGCGGGGCCGTCGCGGTGTCCGCCGCCGGCCATCCGGCCGTGGCAACAGTGATCGGTCTGGCGCCCTGGCTGCCCGATCAGCTGCCGGTCGATCCCCTCACCGGCCGCCGGTTCGTGGTGGTTCACGGCTCCTTCGACCGCTCGCTACCGGGGATTCCGGGCGTCACCGCGGAGAGCTCGAGACGTGGGTACGAGCGCGCACGTCAGTACACGACCGACAGCGAGTACACCCTGATCCGGGGGGGCTTTCACGGCGCTGCTGTTCGAACGCGATGGGGGCTGATGCCTCTTCCGCGGGCTCGTCGGTGGGCGAACCTGGTCGCGCGCGAGCTCGAGCGCTTTTGAGCGGGCTATTCGACCGCGAGCTTCCGCGCCTGACGCTCGGGCGGAATACGCACGACGCGCCACGCGAGCCCACACTTCTCGAGCGTCCAGATCACCCAACCGCCGGGATCGACCTCGAACTTCCGGAGGCCGTGGAATGCCGACGAGGGGAACGCATGATGGTTGTTGTGCCAGGACTCCCCGAAGGAGAGCCAGGAGAGCCACCAGACGTTGCGGGACTCGTCGGGCGTGCCGAAGCGGCGACCCCCCCAGAAGTGGCAGATCGAGTTGATCGAGAAGGTCACGTGGTGCAGGAGGAAGATCCGCACGCCTCCTCCCCAGATGAGCCCGGCCCAGAAGCCGTACCACCCTCCGAGAAGCACCCATCCGATCAATGCCGGAACGAGCAGTGACAGCGCGACCGTCGGGAGAAACAGCTTTGCGATCAGGCGCAGGCCACGGTCGTCGACCAGATCCTTCGCGTACTTCATCTTGTCGGCGCGGCCGGCCAGGCTGAACATCCACCCGGTGTGCGCATGCCAGAGGCCCTTCAGGGCTTCGAAGGCACCGTTGCCGTAGCCCGCATGCGGGCTGTGCGGGTCACCGTCCTGATCGGAGAACTGGTGGTGCTTTCGATGATCAGCCACCCAGGCGACGACGTCGCCCTCGACAGCCATCTGTCCGAGCACCGCAAAGGCGTACCGGACGGGCCGGTAGGTCTCGAACGAACGGTGGGTGAAGAGCCGGTGGTAGCCGACAGTGATCCCGAAGCCTGTGAGCAGGTAGCCCACGATCATGATCGCGAGCTCCGTGGGGCCGACCATTCGTTCCCACAGAAGCACGATCGCCAGCACGAGTCCGAAGACCGGGAGGCCGATGCCAGCGAGGTTTACCAGCTTGTGCGTACGTGTCACGGGCGGTTCTCCTTCGAGTTTGGAGGGCGGCCGCGCGAATCGAGCTGGCCTCTCGGACAGTTGTTCTACCCACTATGCCGAATCCCATGCCACACGGAGGCTCTCCTACGATTCCGAGCGTGAGCGAGACACCCGATCGCTCGGCGAGCGCCGCGCTCGACGGCCGCGCTCGCCCGGCACCGGGGGCCGACCTCTCACCACCGATCTCACCGAACCTCCCCCGGCGGGCCGTCCCCGGCGCGAAGGCGGTCGCTCGCAACACGTTCGAGACGCTGCTCTTCCGCGGTCTCTCGACGCCCGTTGCCCTGCTTCTCGTGGTGATCCAGAGCCGCTTTCTGGAGCCGGCCGGCCGGGGCGCCTTCGTGCTCGCCGTGCTCGGCGTCACGATCTTCTCGCGGCTCCTCGGCCAGCTCGGGGTGGCAGTAACGAATCGGATGGGGCAACCCGGCGTCGATCTGCGGCAGCTCGTCCACCGCGCGCTCGCCCTCGGGATCCTGCTGGGGGCGATCGGCAGCGCGATCGTGTTCACGATCGCATCCGTCAGCGAAGACCTCGGGCCGCGGATCGCGTTCTTCGCCGCGCTGGCCCTGATCCCGAACGTGCTCTGGCAGACCGTGTCCGGCGTCCTGCTCGGTCTCGCACGCGTGCGGCTCTGGAACTACATCCAGCTGCTTCCCCCACTGCTGACGGTCGCCGGGATGGTCGTCCTGGTGGTCATCCTCGACACGGGCGTCGCCGGAGCGGTCGCGTCCTGGGCTCTGGCAAATGCCCTGACGGCCGCCTTCGCGCTCGTCAGCTCGCATTCGGCCTGGCGGCCGCTCGACGTGCCGAACGTCGTCGACCCCGTCTCGCGCGCCCTCGCGCGGCTCGCCATCGCGATGGGCGCCGTGCAGGTCATCAACCTCGTCAGCTACCGGGCCGAGCTCTTCGTCCTCCGGCGGTTCGAGGAGCTACGGGACGTCGGGATCTATTCGATCGCCATGCAGGCCGCGGAGGCAATGTGGCTCGTCGCCGGTGCGCTCGCGACCGCTGTGACCGCCCCCGTCGTGCACGAGTCCGACGAGCGAGCAGCGGAGCTGATCGCTCGTTCCGCGAGACGAGCCTTGCTGCTGACCGCCGGCGTCGCCGTGATCGTTGGAGCAGCCGCACCGTTCCTGATCCCGCTGCTCTTCGGCAAGGACTTCGCGGACGCCGTCGGCCCTCTCGCCGTCCTCCTGCCGGGCGTGGTGGCATACGCGCCCGTGACAGTGCTCGTCGTGTACCTCTCCGTCCGCCGCGGGCGGGCCCGGCTCAGCCTTGCCGTCTCTGCCGTTGCCCTGGTGTTGACCTCGATCGGCTCGCTCGTCTTCATCCCCGTCTTCGGCACGACGGGCGCGGCGCTCGCCAGCACCCTCGGCTACGTGGTGGGAGGAGCACTCGCCTGGGCGTTCTTCATTCGGCTCGCCGGACTCGGCTGGACGGGGCGGCCGCTCCGCCGCGCCGTCAGCTGACGGCGCGCGGCTCGGGAATCTGACCGTCGGTGCCGGCGCGCGAGCGCCAGAGGGCGAGTCCGAGACCGAGGAGACCCGCCTCGACGATCGTGATCGCAAGACGGTTGAGCACGATCGCGCTCAGGGCGACGCCCGGCGAGGCCACCGCCAGCAACAACCCGTACATCGAGGCCTCGCGCACGCCCAGACCCGACGGAGCGAGAATCGACAGCACCGCCACGATCGCGCCGACTGCGGCAGCGCCCCCGAGATACGGGGCCACTCCGAAGCCCGCGTCGCCGCCGACCGAGCGGACGAGGTAGAGGAGTGCCGCGCCGCCGACGATCCACGTTCCCGCGTAGAACCCGAGGAGCCCGAGCATGGTCCTCCATGGCAATGCAGGCGGAGTTTCGCCGCCGAACGGCCGGAAGAGGAGCCGTGCTACGACGGGAAAGACACGGGGGTGCAGGAGGCCTGCGATGCCGATTCCGAACAGGACGATCGGCCAGAGCGGCACGTTCCAACCCTCGACCCACGGAAGCGCGAGGAGAAGCACGAGAACGCCGGCGACTGCCGACAATCCCGCTTCCATGAGGATCGAGGCCACGACGACCGACGTCTGCGCGACTCCGCCCGCCCTCCGCAGCCAGATGACGCGAGCGGCGGGAGTCCAGACCCCGCCGGGGATGTACTTGGCGAGCATCGACGCCATCTCCGCCTGAAGGGCGACCGCGTAGGACGTCCGGATCCCCATGACCCGGAGAATCCACTGCCACCCGAGGACGAACAGCAGGTAGTAGGCGGCGAGCAGCGCGCAGGCGATCGAGAGGTCGACCACACTCGCATCGCGAAGGCGCGGGCCCGCGTCAGCCCAGGTGTCCTGGAACGCCCAGCCGAGGAACCCCAGCAAGGCAACCATGAAGAGAATCTGAAGCAGGACGACGAGGCCTCGCCTCTGTCCGATCCGGGCGAGCGCAGCCTGCATGAATCAAACCTAGTTGCGCAGACTCGCCTCGCAAAGCCCTATCCGCCGCGCAAAAGTTCAATTCCGCCGCGGAACCGGCTTTGCCGGTTCCGCATCAAGGCTGGCTGTTCTGTTCGCCGCAGTCCACCCCCGGCGAACGCGCCGCGTGCCGCGAAAGCGGCGCCCGGCTTTCGAGAGGTCGGAAAAAGTCGAAAGACTTTTCCCGAGATCGAGCGGAGCTAGATCTTTCGGCGCCGCGGGGGAGCGCTCCAGCGGGAGCGGCGCTTGCGGCCCGAGTACACGAGTCGCTTGGCTGCGACGCGCATTCCCTGCTCCTCGAACTGATCCTCTTCGCCCACGCTCCTCGCGACGTGACTGACCTCGCTCTGCTGCTCGGGCAGCACCAGCGTGATCCCGGTTCCGTCGCGGCCGGCGCGGGCTGTGCGGCCGACCCGGTGGGTGTAGCCCTTGCTGTCCTCCGGCGGATCGAAGTTGATCACGTGCGTGATCTCGTCGAGATCGAGGCCGCGGGCCGCGACGTCCGTGGCGATGAGGGTCGAGATCTGACCCGACTCGAAGCGCGCCAGCGCCCGCTCGCGAGCAGGCTGGCTCATGTCGCCGTGCATCGCGACTGCGTTGACGCCATGGCGGCCAAGCTTCTGGACGAGCCGGTCCGCACCGCGCTTCGTCCGGACGAACACGAGGACGAGGCCGCGCTCGGCGGCGAGCATCTGCACGAGCGTCTCGACCTTGGTCTCCGCCGTGACCGACACGAATCGGTGATCGGTCTCGCCCTGCTCGAGGTGACCCGGGAGAGCGGCGTCGTAGCGACTCGGGTTGTGAGTGTAGGAACGGGCGAGCTCGGCGACCTCGCCGTCGAGCGTCGCCGAGAAGAACATCGTCTGTCGCTTGCGGGGCAGGCGCCGGACGATCGCGTCGACTTGGGGCTGAAACCCCATGTCCAGCATGCGGTCGGCCTCGTCGAGGACGAGCACGCGGATGCCGTCGAGGCTCACCATGCGCCGGTTGGCCAGGTCCTCCAGCCGCCCCGGCGTTGCGACGAGGATGTGCGCGTTCTTCGCGGCCTTCGCCTGGGTGGCAATCGAGATCCCGCCGTAGACGGCAGCGACGCTGAGGCCTCTGGCCTTGGCGATGTCCGAGAACTCCTCGGTCACCTGGGTAGCCAGCTCGCGCGTCGGGACGAGGATCAACGCGGAGGGGCGGGGGTCCCCCGGCTGCAGCCGCTGAACGATCGGGACGGCGAAGGCCAGGGTCTTGCCCGAGCCGGTCGGCGACCTCGCCAGGACGTCCTGTCCGGCAAGTGCGTCCGGCAGAACGAGCGCCTGGATGGCAAATGGCGCGTGAATTGCGCGCTCGGCGAGTGCGGCGGCTACAGGCTCGGCGACGCCGAGGTCCGAGAACGTATCTGACATGTTCGACTCCTTCGATTTGTGGTTCGAGACTCACCTACCTCGAAACCACTGAAAGAGGAACGAGAAGCTGAATCTCACGGGACGACCGGGTGCCGTCCGTGCCCACACGGTAGCAGCGGCTCGCCGGAGGGGCGTCTGCCTCGTATGCTCGCGATGTGACCGTCGAGACGAGGCCACGGCTCCGCGGGATCTCCCACCAGTACGCCTTCATCGTCTCCGTCGTCCTCGGAGTGCTGCTCGTGGGCGCAGCCTCGGGGCCCGCCGAGCGGCTGGCGACGGCCGTCTTCGCCGCGGCACTCGCAGTGATGTTCGGGGTGAGCGCTCTCTATCACCGGGTGATGTGGCGCCCGCCGACCAGGAGGCTGATGCGGCGCCTCGACCACGCCGCGATCTACCTCCTCATTGCAGGGACGTACACCCCGTATGCCCTGCTGGCACTCTCGGGAGTCTGGCGCTGGACGATCCTTCCGGTCGCCTGGGGCGGAGCGCTCGCAGCAATCGCCATCAAGCTCGTCTGGATCGACAGTCCCAAATGGATCACTGCTGTGATTGCGGTCGCCCTCGGCTGGATCGGCGTCGTCGCCCTGCCCCAGCTCTGGGATCACGCCGGCTCGACCGCTGTCGTCCTCCTCGGCGTCGGAGGCCTCCTCTACACGGCGGGCGCAGTTGTCTACGCGCGCGGCCGGCCAGATCCGATTCCGGAGGTCTTCGGCTACCACGAGGTGTTCCACGCCCTCGTGATCGCCGCAGCGGCGTGCCAGTACGCCGCCGTGGCCGTTTTCGTCCTGCGCTGAGGCCCCGAGGCCCCTAGTTCTGGGCCTCGGCCACCGGAGTCTGCGGACCGCTCCTCACCGCGCACCGGCGCGGACGACGAAGTAGTACGGGGGGGCCGCCCCCCCAAGCCCATCGCCTGGTATGAGGGCTTCTCCGTGAACCCAAGCTCCCTGTACTCCCCGTCCGGCTGGAGCGCCGTCAGCACGAGATAGCTGCCGGCTCCCTCCGTGGGCTGCCACTCGAGCACGACCTCGGTCTCGGAGACCAGCCTGGCGGTGAGGCCTGCGGGAGCTTCAAGCGCAGCCTTCGGCGTCGCCGTCGTCTGCGTTTCGGCGGGAGGGGGTGGCGGGCGAAATCTTCCGTGCCCGCTCCCCCGCCTCCACGATGGGACGATCTCCCGGTCGAGCGCATCAGAGCTCGAGATGGCGCACCGGCACCCCGTGCGCCTCGAACGACGCGCGCACGGCGTCGTCCTCGAGCCAGCTCGAGTCCTCGCCGCTTCGGGTGAGGACGACGATCTCGTCAGCCGGGAAGCTCCGTAGGGCGTCCGCGACGTCCTGCGCCGCGTCGGTGTTCTGGCTCGTCTCGTCCACCTGCACCCGCGCGTCGTTGCCCACTGCTTGCGCGACCCGCTCGGCCGCCTGCTGGGCCTCTCCGCGTGCGTCGCCCTCGTCGTTCGTGAGCCAACCGAGCCACGAGATCTTCGCGGCGGGGGCGACGATCCGGATCTCCTCGGCGTCGGCGAGCTGGTTCCGAACCTCCGACTCGTCGGCCTTCACAGTCGTTACCACGAGGATTTTCTTGCCCGCCATCAGCAGCCTCCTACCCGGATGATCGTCCGGGCAAGCGTACGAACGCAACCAACAGAGCGAGCAGAGAAACAAGCGCCGCGACCGAGCCGAGTGAGCTCCGGAGCGTCGTCAACTCCAGGACATCTGAGCCTTAGATAGCTCAGCGTCGGCGGCCGAACGCCCGAAGCAGCGAGAGGGCGACGAGGCCCGCCGACAGCAGCACGAACACCGAGGAGAGCGTCGTGAAGCTGTTGCCGAGCTCGTGCAGGTCGGCGTACCTCTCCGGCGCGGACACGTTGAGCCGGTCGTAGCCGAGGCCACCGATCGCCTCGACCAGCTGCGCGCCTGCGAACCAGAGCACGGCGCCGACGAACGCGAGCTTCGCGATCAAGCTCAGAAGCCTGGTCGCGGTCCACACGATGGCGACGGCGGCCGCCAACAGCGCCGCGACCGTCGCTCCCGTGCCGTGCTGCAGGACGTGGGACGTCGCGTCCTCGGCGGTCGCCGGCAGCGCCGCCCCCATCACGCCGGCTGCACTGAGAGCCACCAGCACTCCGATCCCGGCGAGCAACCGCATCGCGAGTTAGCATCGCAGGACCCCCCAAGGAGGATTCGCATGAGCCTCATCGCCCGCCTCGACGCCGCCCGCCGGCGTCTGAACGTCCTCGAACACCCCTTCTACCGTCGCTGGGAATCCGGAGAGCTGACGCGCGAAGAGCTCACTGCGTATGCCGGCGAGTACAGGCACGCGGTCGTCGCGCTGGCCGATGCAGCGGAAGCCGCCGCTCCGATCGCAGGCTCCGATCACGCCGATGAGGAGCGCGAGCACGTCGCCCTCTGGGACGAGTTCGGGTCCTCTCTCGGGGCCGAGGAAGGGCCGGCTCGACTCGACACGACGCGGCAGTGCGTCACCGCCTGGACCTCGGCAGCCGACCCGCTCGAGGCCCTCGGCATCCTCTACGCGGTCGAGGCGAGCCAGCCCGAGGTCTCGCGCACGAAGCTCGACGGCCTCGTGGAGCATTACGGGTTCGAGCCCGACACTGCGGCGACGTCCTACTTCACGCTGCACGCCGAACGGGACGTGGAGCATGCGGCGGAGGCACGAGAGCTGCTCGAGCACCACGCGGGCCCCGACGACGCCGACCGGATCGTGGGCGCCGCTGAGGCAGCGCTGGCCGGCAACTGGAGGTTGCTGGACGGCGTCGAAGCTCTGCGCTAGGTCTCGCAGAAGTTTCTCGAGAGCGCAAGTTTCGCGCGACCCGGGCATCTATCTAAGCGGCCGGGTTGGTCGTCCGGGTCCGGGAGCCCAAATGCGGCGTGGCGC
>JACDAN010000129.1 GCA_013695385.1 Actinomycetota bacterium
GCTCCAGCAACCGCGTCGAGCCCTCGATGTCAGTGAAGAGGAACGTGACGGTTCCGCTCGGCAGCTCGCTCACGAGTCCCATTCTCCGCCTTGGTGGACATCCCGACGACTCCGAACCACGGTCGCCGTTATGCAGGGAGCGTCTTCGCGCAACATTCCCGCAACAATCTGCGCTGATGACGCACTCGGCCGAAGAATGAACGCCGCATTCAAGCCGTTTCTGTATCGCAACCAGGCCCGTCTCGGTACGTCTCAGGTTGACGGCCTGGAGTCACTCCAGGCGCTCATCTGGTTCAAATCTGCATCATGCAGGCGGCGAGCGACGAGCGGGAACAAGTCTGCCCACGCGGTTCTCGAACCTGCGTCCGAGTCAAGCGCGCGGGGCCGTCTCGTACAACGAGGTGGCCTTGAAGGTTTCCTCTCGATGACCGAATGTCTCCCGGAGGGGAGCTTTGGGCGGGCGGTCACGATCGAGTCACCTCGTACGCTCGTGACGACGAGGCCCGCTGGTGAGCCTACGATGCGCGGATCGTCCTCCACGACTGCCACGTGATGCGCAGGATGACGAGCGTGATCGCGAGCCCGATCAGTGGATCGCCGAGCTCGAAGCCGAGCGCGACGATGATCGCGCTGCCGACGACTCCGAGCGAGACGAGACCGTCGGTGCGTGCGTGATAGCCGTCGGCGATGAGCGCCGGACTCTGACGCTCACGCGACGCGTCGAGGTGGCCACGGTCGGTGACCGGCGCGCCGAGCTCAGCTACTTCGAGGGGGAGAGCGAGTCCGGCTTTCCCGAGTGCTCAAATCTCCGGCTGCGGATCGTCCGCGGCGGCAGCGAGGTCTTCAACCGTTTGCAGCGAGGATGCGGTCGCTTCTGCGACGTCTGGCCGTTGGGATCGCGGAGTGGCTCCTCGATCCGCTTCCGGCAGCTCGACCGCGACCCTGCTCCCGAGCTCGTCTTCGACTTCTTCACCGGCGGCGCCAGCTGCTGCTCGGTTTCGCGCGTCTATGACGAGCGCGGAGGTCGCTACCGCGAGACGCAGCGGAACTGGACACGGATCGGCTACAGCGTCATCCGCCCTGCGCGCTCGCAGGCTCCGATCTTCCGCACTGGCGACGGGAACTTCATCTGCGCGCTTGCCGCCTGTGCGTTCAGTCCGGTGCCGATACAGCTCCTCAGCTTCCGGGCCGGGCGCTTCGTCGACGTCACGCGTTCCTACCGGAGGCTCGTCCGTCGTGACCTCGCCAAGCAGTGGCGCAGCATCCAGCAGTTGAAGCGACGCCGCTTCGAGATCACCGGCGGGCTTGCCGCCTGGCTCGCGGACAAGCACCTGCTCGGCGAGGGCAGGCACGGCTGGGTGGTTGTCCGCGGCTTCGTCACCCGCGGAGAGGTCGCCCGCTACGGCGGCTACGTCGGCCGGATTCCCTATCTCGAGGCGCTCGAGCGACTGCTGCGCCGAACCGGCTACATGCGCTGACAAACTCATCGAATCCGCCCAGGCCCATTGGCGCGCGGTCAACGCACCCCACCTCGTAGCTACCGGCCGGGATGTCCACCGTCAAGGGGCGTTTCGGGCTTACTGAGCCGCGATGTTTCACAGGGGGTTGGATGGTCGACCGCCTCGTATTGAGTTTTCGCTGTCGGGTAAGCGTCGGGTCAAGACACATTCGTCCTGATGCGTCTGGGAAGATCCTGCTCGTGACCCAGATCCGGCTCAGGAAGCCGACAAGGGACGGACAAGGACGATTGCACCGTCACTCGTAATGAAGGGGTCCCCGGTTCGAGTCCGGGCGTCGGCTTTAAGCTACGAGCGGGCTTGCTGCAAAAAGAGAGGCCCCTTCCAGGCGTCGAATCGTCTGTGGGCCGCTATCGGGCCGGTCTGGGGTCAGAGGAGCTTCTTGACGAGCCGGGCCAGCAGCACCGCTCCGGCCTCCTCGGGAGTCGCCTGGCCGTCGAGCACGGCCTGGGCAACCTCGCGCCCGGTCTTCCCGACCAGCTTGTCGTTCTTGGCCGGAGCCATCAGAGCCTCCTCGCGCTCGCTCGGGAATTTGATTTCGTGGAGCTTGTAGCTCTCGTCCGTCATCTGTCTCCTATCTCGGATTGAAGAGCGCCCATTCGGCCGTTCGATCAACGGCCCGTCGATGGTGCAGGTAGCAGTGGCGGTTGTCGTAGAGCGGTTCTCCGCACCCGCTCATGCATAGCCCCTGTTCGACCTGTCGCTGCTCGTAGTCAAGCCTGCGTGCTCTGCCCTTCTCGGACACCTCGTACCGGCTCTGCGTCGAGAGCCAGCACTCACGGCAACGTGCTCCGTTAGGGCACGCCACTCGCCGTCGATCTCGTGTAGGCCGTTCGTGCAGAGCGTCAAGCTGCCTCCTCACCGAGCTTGATCGAGGTTCCGGCGGCGAGCTTGGCGTTCGTCTCGTCGCGCCGCCGTGCCTGCTCGAACTCGTGCGCGTAGGTCGAGTGGATCACTTCGATGGTGTCACCGGCCATGCGGGCGACCTGAGCCTCATCCAACCCGGCGGCGATCCACCGGCTGATCGAGGTGTGCCGGAGATCGTGCGTTGAAAGCTCCGGCTCGCCGCCGTCGCTCAGGCCCGCGTCGTTCGCCGCCTTGCCGAGATCCCGAAGAGCGTTCCGGTAGTACAGAGGCTTGCCGTCCGAGGTGCAGGAGACGAAGTCGCCGGCACCCGCGAACCCCGTGGCGAACTGCTCGGCCTTATGGCGCTTGCGGAGAGCGATGAACTCGGGGTAGGCGGAGATGTCGATGTCGCGCTCGCGGGCGCCCAGCCGCCGCCGTGCGCTCTTGAGCAGGACGCGCCGGGCCTCCTGGCCGCGCTTCTTGCGGCTCAACTGCGTCCGAACGTGAACGACGCCGTCCGTGAGATCGAAGTCGTCCCACACGAAGCCCAGCCCCTCGGCCTGCCGCACGCCCGTGAAGGCGTAGATCGCATTGAGGATCTTCGTCGCCGGGCGCGACTTCCCGATGAGGGTCAGAGCAGTCGTCGTCGGTGATGCAGCGGCTCGGCGTCTTCGTGACCGCCGAGGGCCGCTCGGCCTTGCCGCGACAGCCGGAGCCGGGGCTGGTTTCCGGGCTGCTCCCAGTCCCGGCTCCGATTCTTCGAACGTTAGTCGTGTAGCCGACGGCCCCGCGGCTGCCACGCCGGCACGGCCGAACCCTGCGTGAGCATGTGCTGGTTGCTCCCGTCGGCGTTCATCAGATAGATCGCCCTGTCGGTTTGGGCCGTGCCGAGGACCCGGACGAACGCGATCTGGCTGCCATCGGGTGACCAGGCCGTGCCGAACTCCCGCTGGGGTGCGTTCGTGAGCTGTGTCTGGCCGCTCCCATCGGCGTTCATCACGTAGATGTCACCATTCCCGGTCGTCTCGCCCTGGTAGGCGATCTTGCTCCCGTCCGGGCTCCAGTCGGGGACTTGGCCCTTCAGCACAGCGTCGAAGGTCAGCTGCACGGGGTTGCTGCCATCAGCGTCCATCACCCACACCTGATTGAGCCCGGTCCGATTGCTGAGGAAGGCGATCTTCGATCCGTCAGGCGAGTACACCGGGAACGCATTGGAGCCCGGGCTGTTCGTGAGCTGCAGCGGCGACCCCGTGCCTTCACTGTCGATCGTGAAGATCTCGAAGCCAAACGGCGGCGGCAACAGGCTCATGAACGCGATCTTGCTTGCGTCCGGCGAGAAGTCGGGGAAGAGTGACCGGGTGCCAAGGTGCGTCACCTGAACCTGCTGGTTGCCGTTCTGTTTCATCTTCCAGATCTCAAAAGCTCCAGTGCGGTCGCTGCAGAAGGCGATCTCCTTGCCATCCGCCGAGTAGGCCGGGCAGATGTCCGCCGCCGGGTCGTCGGTCAGCCGGTGGAGCGCCCTGCCGTTCGGCATCACCGAGTAGATGTCGGCCGCCCTTCCCGGCGCGTCGACCACGAAGTTACCGAAGGCGATCCTGCCGTCCGTCGTGCCTGGGTACGTGGCCTGGCTGCCTTCGACGCCGACGCCTAGGCCGAGGCTTACGGCAACGGCGCTCGCGACGACGATCGTGAACAATCGTCGTTTGCTCGTCGCTGGGGTAACTGATAGTCGCATCTCCTCCTCCTCCTCCTCCTCCTCCTACTCCTACGAATTTTGAGGGGCCGCCCGCTCGG
>JACDAN010000220.1 GCA_013695385.1 Actinomycetota bacterium
CGTTCCATCTCCTCGAGCGCCTCGGCTGCCGCTTCCAGGGTGCCGGGCGCGGTCGGGAAAGGCGACGAAGAAGGCGTCGCTTGGGTATCGACCTCGACGCCGCCGTGGGCGCCGAACGCCTCGCGCAGGATGCGGCGATGCTCCGCGAGCGCCTCTGCGTACCCCTCGGCGCCGAGCTCGTGCAGGAGCTTCGTCGAGCCCTCGACGTCAGTGAAGAGGAAGGTGACCGCTCCGGTCGGAAGATTGCGCCGCACTGGAACGACATGATGTTCCAGCGCAGCTCCTTTCGGAAGAGTGATGTGAGGGACGGGAGCGACGGGACTCGAACCCGCGACCTCCGGCGTGACAGGCCGGTCTTGGTCGTTCCGGGTTGAGCGGCGATAGGCGGGGATATGCGGGAATAGCAGGTCTCTTCGTCCGGCCGCTTGCGGGGATTGCCGGGCACGGGCGGGAGCTTCCGGCGATCTCCCGCGGGATATGCGCGGGATGCGTCTTTGCCCGATCAGGCAACGGACGGGATGTGCGCGGGACGCAGTCAACTCCGATAAAGCACGCTACGTCTGTAGCCCCGCGCCCAGGTCCTCGGCGATAGGCCGGTTCCGCGACAGACACGAACGGCGTGCTGAGTGCCAGACGGACGCCTCATCGTCTTGCCCTCGGTCGTCCTTGTGTTGGGCCTCCGCCCGCGGCCCCGCAGCGCCTGGGAGCCGGCGGGACGAGCACGCTCTTCCCTCACGACGAGAATATCCTCAGAGTTGACGGCCGGCGCTCGCGGCCGGATCCAAGACGACACGGAGGTGAACCAAGTGCGTAGCGGGGTCGCTGGCCAGTCTGGTTCCGCGGAGGCCGGGGAGCGCTGTCGGATCGTCGTCGCGGACGACAACCAGTCGATTCGCCTGCTCCTTGCGACGTTGCTCGCGCTCGAGGAGGACTTCGAGCTCGTCGCTCAAGCGACGGACGGCGCCGAAGCGGTGGCGGTCGTCGAGCGCGAGCGCCCCGACCTGCTCGTCCTCGACCTGGCGATGCCCCGTATGGATGGGCTCGAGGTCCTCGAGCGCCTGCACGCCACTTGTCCCGAGGTGCGGATCGTCGTCTACTCGGGGTACGGCACCCCGGAGGTGGACGAGAGCGCCCGCAGGCTCGGAGCGGTTGCCTGCCTCCCGAAGGGCATCCCTCCCGACGACCTGGTCGGACGCCTGCGGGACGCTTGCCGCGAGCACGATTAGACTGGCGCCGTGGCGCTTAGCGCAAACGAGAGCGCGAGGATGGCGGCGGTCCATCGCTACGACGTTCTCGACACGCCGCCGGACGGAGCCTTCGACCGAGTCACGGCCCTAGCCGCCCGGATCTTCGAAGTTCCGATCTCGACCGTCAGCATCGTCGACCACGACCGGATTTGGTTCAAGGCGCGTCACGGGCTGGACGCGCCCGAGATCGGACGCGATCCGGGCCTGTGCGCTTCCGCGATCTGCCAGTACGAGCCGTGGGTCGTGACCGACGCAGAGGTCGATCCGCGAACGCTCGATAATCCGCTGGTCGCGGGAGAGCTCGGGCTTCGCTTCTACCTGGGCGTTCCGCTGACGACCGCGGACGGCCACAACCTCGGTGTCCTGAACGTGATCGACGTGGAGCCGCGCGAGGTGACCGAGGACGAGGTCGAGATGCTCGAGAGTCTGGCCGCGATCGTCGTCGACGAGCTCGAGCTCAGGCTCGCGACGCGAAGCACGCACGAGCTCCGCCGGCAACACGCGCTTGTCGTGAACGACGAGATGGTGCAGGGATTGACCGCTGCCCAGCTTGCGCTCGAGCTCGGGAACGAGGAGCTCGCGCGTGACTCGGTCGCGAAGACGCTCGCGGCCGCCCGCGCGATCGTCGCCGAGCTACTCGAGGAATCCGGAGGCGCAGGGACGCTCGAGCCGGGCGACCTCATCCGGCCGGCATCGACCTAATCCGGCCGCCGTCGAGCCGGGCGGCGCGTCCCTCGCAGGCTTGATCCACGGCGTCGACGCTCGTCTTCGAGGGCACACCGGCCGCCGTCGTGGCCGGCGCCAGGGCCGAGGTCGATGATCCAGTCGGCATGCGCCATGACCGCGAGGTGGTGCTCGATGACGATGACCGGCTTGCCTAGACCGGTGTCGACACCGACTTTGTCAAGTCGTGAACGTGCCGAATCTGTGACGTCCTGCGCACAGTCGGCCCCGGCTCGTCTGCGACGTGGAACCGTTGTAATGCGTAAGACGGGAGCGACGGGACTCGAACCCGCGACCTCCGGATCGCGAGGGAGGTGGCTGACGCGGCGGGCTTGCGTCGGCGATCGATCGACCTCCTCCTTGCAGCCCTCGAGGCTTGCTGCCTCCGTAAGCAGCGCG
>JACDAN010000252.1 GCA_013695385.1 Actinomycetota bacterium
ACGACGGAGGAGGCTCAGTACAGCCTCGTCTGGCCGGTCGCCGCTGCGCTCGCCCACGGCACGTTCGGCGTGGAACAGGTCCTCACGCCGGCCTTCGGCGATCCGGCGATCCGCCGCCTCGCCTCCCTGATCGAGATCCACGTCGACCCGATCCTCGACGCAGACTTTCCTGCCCGCCGGCGCTCCCGCGTCACGCTCGAGCTCACCGACGGGAGCCTCCGAAGCTCGCCGCTGGCCGAGGCGCCCGGCGAGCCGGACGACCCGGCCTGGGAGCTCATCGTGGAGGAGAAGGTCGGGAGGCACGCGGGCGGGCTCGCCGGCGAGGGCGGGGCGGGTGACGCATTGCTCTGGCGGCTCGCCTCGCCCTAGGACCAGGGGTAGGGCGAGTGGGAGACCGGGTGCAGGTCGCCCGTGGCGAAGCGCTCGAAGCGGAAAGGGTAGAGCAGGCTCGAATGCTCGCCGAGCAAGACCTTGGCCACTTCACGCCCGACGCCGATCATCTTGTAGCCGTGGTTCGAGTCGAGGATGGTGTAGACGTTCGGCCGCATGAAGTCGAACACCGGGAAGTTGTCGACGGTGAAGGCGCCGACCCCGCCCGAGCGCGCGGTGCGGTAGCTCGGGCGGCAGCCCTCGAAGCGGCTCATCGCATGCGAGAGGGCCGCACACCACATGTCCGGGAACGACGGATCGACATCGCTCGTCGAGGGGTATGGGTCGAGCTCGACGTCGCCCTCCACGACGAGCGGGGAGGCACCTCCCTGGACTCCGTGCCGGTCGCGCTTGAAGTAAATCCCCCACAGCTCGTCGGTGACGAGGGCTCCGTCGTCGGTGTGCAGCGGAGCGTCGGTGTCGAGATGGATCACGGGCGGCGCACCGCCGCTCGCGGTCGCGAACATCGCCGGGTCGACGGTGATCTCACCCTCCTGCAGGTTCCAGTACGTCCACATCGGCTGGTCCCGGGCGACATCTCCTGCCGGGGTGCGAACGTCGATTCGCTCGGGCAGCTCGAGGGCGCGCCAGAACTCCTTGGCCCACGGCCCCGGGGCCACGACGACCTGCTCGCCGACGGCGATGCGACCACCGTCCGTCACGACTGCGCGCACCGAGTCGTCGGGAGCGAGCTCGAACCCGGTGACCGTCACGCCCGTGAGGACGCGAACGCCTTCGGCCTCGGCCTTGCGGAGCAGCCCGCGAACCGACTCCTTGTTGAATGCGAAGCCGCCCTGGTGCTCGTGCAGGCAGACGCTGACGCCCTTCGCCCTCCAGTCGGGGAAGAGCGCCTTCATGTGGGCGTCGACCTCCGCCTCGCCCGTGACAAGGGTCGAGCGATATCCGATCCGCTCCTGCCGCTCGTAGGTCGCCACCAGATCGGGCTCCTGCACATCGGGCCCGAGAGCGATGTAGCCGACGGGGTTGTAGTGGTAGGCCTCGGGGTCGGACTCCCACACCTCCACGCACGCCCGCATGAGATCGCTCATCGCGGGCTGGAAGTAGTTGTTGCGAACGACTCCGCAGGCGATGCCCGAAGCTCCCGCGCCGGCACCCGTCTTCTCGAGCACGACGATGTCCTCGCCCGACCCGACGCCGCGCTCGTGCAGCATTCGCGCGAGGTGGAACGCCGTCGAGAGACCGTGGATGCCGGCGCCGACGACGACGTACGGAGAAGAGGAAAGCATGGGGAAAGTAAGCAATTGCCCTACGGGCAACAGTGTGTCAAAATCGTAGAAATCCTACCATGCCCCGCACCGGACATCCGGCCTCGCGGCAAGTCGCCTCCGTGGTTCGGGCGCTCGCCGTCCTCGACGCGCTCGCCGAGGGCGGCGGCGAGCTGGGCACGAACGACATCGCCCGACGCACGGGCGTCAACCCGAGCACGGTCTCGCGGCTCCTGGCCACGCTCGCCGAGGGCGGCCTCGTCGAGCACGTGGCAGAAAGCGGCCGCTACCGGCTGGGCATGCGTCTCGTGCAGCTCGGGAACGCCGTCCTCGAGCGGCTCGACTTGCGCGAGGTCGCCCGCCCGCACCTCCACGCCCTCGTCGAGGAGACGGACGAGACGGTGACGCTCTCGGTGCCCGGCGAGAGACAGGCCGTCACGATCGACTTCGTCCAGAGCGAATCGTCCGTCCAGAGTGTCGCCCGCGTCGGGCGCCCGAGCATCGCGCACGCGACCGCGACGGGGAAAGTCATGCTCGCCTTCGGCGAGACCGAGCTGCCGGCCGAGCCGCTCACCGCGTACACCGAGCGGACGATCACCGGCCGGGACGCTCTTGCCGCGGAGGTCGAGCACGTGCGCCGCCGGGGCTGGGCTCAGACGCTCGGCGAGCGAGAGCAGGGTCTGAACGCCCTCGCGGCTCCCGTCTGGGACGACCGGGGAACGCTGGCGGCGATCCTCGGCGTCCAGGGCCCGGCTCCACGGTTCGGCTCGCGAACGATGCGCTCTGCGCTACAGCCGCTGCTCCGGCGGGCAGAGGCGATCTCGCGAGGCCTCGGCCGGCAGACGCCCGCGAACTAGAGAGCGAAGAAGTTCCGCAGCACCCGCTCCCCCGCCGGGTGCTCGGCGTCGAACTCCTCCGGGTGGAACTGCGTCCCCCACCACGACCGGCCGCGATCGACGATCGCCTGCACGGGGCATTCCGGGCTCGTCGCGAGAACCTCGAAGCCGTCGGGCAGCACAGCGATCTCGTCGGTGTGGTGCTGGTAGACGGTAGCCCGGCGTGACAGACCCTCGAG
>JACDAN010000261.1 GCA_013695385.1 Actinomycetota bacterium
GCATCGCCGCATCCTGCGCGAGGCGTTCGGCGCCCACGGCGGCGTCGAGGTCGATACCCAAGGAGACGCCTTCTTCGTCGCTTTCCCGACGGCGCCGGGTGCGCTCGCGGCGGCGACGGACGCGCGGGACCGGCTGGCCGAAGGTCCGATTCGCGTGCGCATGGGTCTGCACACCGGCACGGCGTACCTGACCGAGGAGGGCTATGTCGGAGCCGACGTGCATACGGGAGCGCGGATCGCCGCCACCGGACACGGCGGCCAAGTGCTGGTCTCGGCAGCGACGGCGGCCCTGCTCGATGCCGACGGCCTGCGCGAGCTCGGTGAGCATCGGCTGAAGGATCTGGAGGCGACGGTCTCGATCCTCCAGCTCGGCGACGAGAGCTTTCCGCCGCTGAAGACGATCTCGAACACGAACTTGCCCCGGCCGGCGAGCTCGTTCGTGGGCAGGGACAGGGAGGTGGAAGAGGTGGCCGCCCTGCTGCAAGACGGCGCCCGCCTGCTCACCTTGACGGGCCCGGGCGGGACGGGCAAGACACGGCTCGCGCTCGAGGCGGCGGCGGAGCTCGTGCCGGACTTCAAAGCGGGCGTCTTCTGGGTCGGGCTCGCCCCGCTGCGCGATCCGGCGGTCGTCACGGAGACGATCGGCCAGACGCTCGGAGCCAAGGACGGCCTCGCCGAGCACATCGGCGAGCGCGAGCTACTGCTCCTGCTCGACAACCTCGAGCAAGTGGTCGAGGCAACACCCGAGCTCGCCGCCCTCGTCGAGAGCTGCCCGAATCTCAGGGTGCTCGTCACGAGCCGCGAGCTTCTGCGCGTCAGGGGCGAGGTGGAGTACCCGGTGCTGCCGCTCGCCGACCCCGACGCGGTCGCGCTCTTCTGCGCCCGGGCCCGCACGGAGGTGACGGCGGCAGTGCACGAGCTCTGCCGCGCGCTCGACAACCTGCCGCTCGCGCTCGAGCTCGCCGCGGCCAGGGCGAGCGTCCTCTCGCCGAGGCAAATCCTCGAGCGGCTCTCAGACCGCCTCGACCTACTCAAGGGCGGAAGGGACGCCGATCCGCGCCAGCAGACGCTGCGCGCGACGATCGAGTGGTCCTACGAGCTCCTCGACGAGGAGGAGAGGCGCCTGTTCACCCGCCTCGCCGTCTTCCGCGGCGGCTGCACGCTCGAAGCGGCAGAACACGTCGCGGACGCCGACCTCGACGTCCTGCAGTCGCTCGTCGACAAGAGCCTGCTCCGCCACAGCGAGGAGCGGTTCTGGATGCTCGAGACGATCCGCGAATACGCCCTCGAGCGACTCCAGGGAGGTTCCGAGAAGGACGCGATCCGCGGACGGCACCTCGACTTATTCCTTGCCCTGGCAGAGCGCGCGTACGAGGAGCGGGCCACCTCGAGCTCGAGCTGGTTCCAGATCATGGACGACGAGCTCGACAACATGCGCGCGGCGCTGGAATGGGCCTGCATCACGAGCCCGGAAAGAGAGATCCAGCTCGCCGGCGCCGTCGCTTACTACTGGTCGTTGCGAGGGAATGCGGTCGAGGCACGCGAACGCGTTGCGGGGGCACTCGCGAGATATCGGTCGCGCGACCGGATTCGAGCTCGCGCGCTCACGCATCTCGGCTGGCTTGTTCGCACGGAACGCGAGGCGTTCGACTACCTCGACGAAGCTCTCGGTCTGTGGCGTGAACACGGGGACGTCGTGGGGGAAGCGCTGGCGCTCGAGGTGATCGGCTACAAGCGGATCGCCTTGCACGAGGATCGGTCCGCGCGCCTTGCCTTCGAGCAGAGCCTTGCCCTCCGCGAGGCGGCAGGGGCGCCCGAAGTCGAAGGCTGGTATGCGCTAGGAGGACTCTGTCAATTGCTCGTGTCGTCCGGCGAGACCGAGCGCGCGGAGCCGATGGCCCAGAAGCTCTACGAGCTCGGTAGAGAGCACGGGAACCTCGATACGCAGGGAGACGCGTTGCACTACCTCGCCGACTGCGCGCTGATCGGCGGCGACTATCAGGAGGCGGAAAGGCGCTATCTCCGGGCGCTGGCGCATGCGCGCAGCTGCGGGATCCTGCGGCAATCAGTGGAAGAGCTACGCGGCCTCGCCATGTCTGCAGCGGGACAGGGCGATCACGGCCGCGCCGTCCGGCTGGCAGCTGCGGCCTCCGCGCAGCGCGAGGCGATGGGGAACAAGCCCGTGAGCCCCACGCACTGGTGGGGCAGGCTGGCGGAGCGCTTCATCGGTGACGCTCGGGCCAAGCTCGGGCGTGACGAACTCGGCGAGGCCGAGCGCGCAGGAAGAGAGGCGGACTTCGATTCCGTGGTCGAAGAAGTGCTCCGACCATGATGGCCAAGGCGCGGCGCGACCTGCCTTCCGGAACGGTGACGTTCCTTTTCACCGATGTCGAGGGCTCGACGAAGCTCTGCACGAGCTCGGCGCCGAGGGCTATGCAGAGGCGCTCGCGGAGCACCGCCGCATCCTGCGCGAGGCGTTCGGCGCCCACGGCGGCGTCGAGGTCGATACCCAAGGAGACGCCTTCTTCGTCGCCTTCCCGACCGCGCCCGGCGCCGTCGAGGCGGCAGCCGAGGCGCTCGAGGAGCTGGAACCCGGGCCGATCCGAGTGCGGATCGGCATCCACACCGGCACCCCGCACGTGGCCGAGGAGGGATACGTGGGAGCCGACGTGCACCGGGCGGCCCGCGTCGCCGCCTGCGGCCACGGCGGGCAAGTGCTGGTGTCGGCCTCCACAGCCTCCCTCCTCGACACAGACGGGCTTCGCGACCTCGGCGAGCACCGGCTGAAGGACCTGTCCGCGCCCGAGCGGATCTATCAGCTCGGCGACGAGGACTTCCCAGCGCTGAAGAGCCTCTACCGCACCAACCTGCCGGTTCCCGCGACGCCCTTCCTCGGGCGCGAGCGCGAGCTCTCGCAGGTGGGCGCGCTGATCGCTCGCGATGACGTCCGCCTCCTGACGCTGACCGGGCCGGGCGGCACGGGCAAGACGCGGCTCGGGCTCCAGGCCGCAGCCGAGGCGTCCGAGCGCTTCCCCGACGGGATCTTCTGGGTACCGCTCGCGCCGCTGCGCGACCCGGAGCTGGTACTCGCGACGGCGGCACAGGCACTCGGCGCCAGGGACGGGCTGGCCGAGCACATCGCCGATCAGCACGTGATTCTGTTGCTCGACAACTTCGAGCACGTCGCCGAGGCGGCCGTGGGTCTCTCCGAGCTGCTCGCCGCCTGCCCGAACGTGCAGCTGCTCGTGACCAGTCGCGAGCTGCTCCGCCTGCCCGGCGAACAGGCCTATCCCGTTCCCCCACTCGACCCGGAGGAGGGAACGGAGCTGTTCGTCGCGCGAGCGCGCGCAGCGCTACCCAATTTCGTCGCGAGCGACGCCGTGCCCGAGCTCTGCGACCGGCTCGACAACCTGCCGCTTGCGGTCGAGCTTGCCGCTGCGCGAATACGAGTTCTTTCCCCAGAGCAACTGCTCGAGCGCCTCTCGCAGCGGCTCGACCTGCTCAAGGCGGGACGCGGCGTTGACCCACGCCAGCAGACGCTGCGGGCAACGATCGAGTGGAGCCACGACCTGCTGGATAAGGATGAGCGGCGGCTCTTCGCACGACTCTCCGTCTTCGCGGGCGGCTGCACGCTCGAGGCCGCCGAGCAGGTGGCCGACGCCGACCTCGACACGCTCCAGTCACTCGTCGACAAGAGCCTCGTCCGCCAGACCCAGGAGCGCTTCTGGATGCTGGAGACGATCCGCGAGTACGCGGCCGAGCAGCTCGAGGAGTCGGGCGAGGCCGACGAGTTGCGGCGGCGCCACGCGGAGCACTTCCTGGCGCTCGCGGGCGAGGCGGAGCCGCACCTGCGCGAGGAGTCGGGGCAATGGCTCGACCGGCTCGAGCGCGAGCACGACAATCTCCGCGCCGCACTCGACCGGCTCGAGGCGTCGGGCGTCAGCGAGCTCGTCCTTCGGCTGGCAGCAGCGGTGTGGTGGTTCTGGTCGCTGAGGGGCCACCTGGTTGAAGGTCGGCGTCGTCTCGAGAGTGCCCTCGCGGGCGACGAGCGACCGACGGCCACTCGCGCCAACGCTCTCATGGGGGCGGCAGATCTGGCGATCGATACGACGGATCATGTGACAGCGCGGCTCCGAGCCGAAGAAGCGCTCGCGCTTCATCGCACGCTCGGGGATGTATGGGGCGCGGCCTACTCGCTGATGATCCTCGGTTTCACTCTCGCAGTCGAAGGCGAGTGGTCAGAGGCGCAGCAACGCTTCGATGAGAGCGCGCGACTCTTCCGCGAGCTGGGCGACGAGCACCACGCCCGGCAGGCGACTAGCCGCCTTGCGTGGACCTACGAGTCGCTCGACGATCTCGATCGCGCCCGAGCGCTGCACGAGGAGAACCTCCGGCGGGCACGAGCGTCGGGCGACGAGTTCATCGAGGCGAGGTCGCTCGGTGTGCTAGCGCAATACGCCCTTGACGAGGGCCGCGTCGACGAGGCCGTCCCGATGCTGAAGGAGGCCCACCGCATCCACCGCGACCGCCGCGATCATCCCGATCGGTACTGGAACGCGGTCATCGTCTGCCGCTTCGCCCGCGCCCTCGCCTTAGAGGGGAGAGCGGCACCGGCCGCCCTGCTCCTCTCCTGCTTCGAGGCTCTGTTAGAGGAGCTCGGCGTCAGCGCGGAAGGGTGGCTGGCGAAGAACACCGAACTGACGCTGAGCACGATCCGCGGGCAGTTCGACGAAGCCGCCTTCGCCGAGGCGTGGGAGCGAGGCCGGACGCTGAGCGTCGACGAGGCCGTCGCGCTCGCACTCGACTCGCTGGACTAGGAGGGCTTGCCGAGAATCCCGACGAGCGCGTCGATCAGGCGGACGCCGGCCTCGCGCTGCTCGCCCTCGAGCGTCTCGATCGCCGCCGCAAGACGCGGGCCCGGCAAGCTCGCCTTCGAGCGCCGCGCGGGCAGGCTTGGCACGCCTCATTGGGTTGTCGGGGGCAGGCTAGACCCCGTAACTCCACTGCTCGTGCGGCGTGAGCGCCCGGTTGGGTCCTCCGCTCCGGGACCGGAGCACAAGGCGGAGGACAGAACGGACCCCATGGTGGAGCACAAGCCGGATCCGCTCCGTGGAAGCCAGACTCGCCTCTCCGCCGTTTCTGTCCGACCCCCCTGGCAGTCGAACTTACCTCGACAAACGGCTGACGAGGCCAGAGACGGGCCAGCGGCCGGGCGGCCGCGCGCCCGATCGCCGCCCGCCACAATGAATGGTGGCAAGTGCCCGACGAACTGCCCGAACTCATGCCGTGGCCGCGCACGACGCTCTACCAACTCGGGCCTGCCTGGCAGCCGCATTCGTGATCAGTCGCGGACCTCGATCTGGCGCCTAGCGGGGGATCGACCCCCGTCGCTCCCGTCTCTTCTCAATCTCTTCCGGCGACCAGTTGCTAAGCGGCGGAGCGCTCGCGCCTGTCTTCACGCACGAGCGGCTGTCGCCTTTTAGCAAGGGTCGAATTCTCAGTACGTCGCCGGCCCGCACGCCGGCGCTACCTTCGAAACGTGCGGAAACCGATGGATCGGCTGCCGAGTCCCCTCACGCTGCTGCGCGTCGGACTGGCCGTCTTCGTGCTCGTCTGGATCTTCGGGCCGTACGCGCTGCGGTCGGCGGTGCCGATCTGGCTTCCGTTCCTAATCGCGCTCGGCCTCGAGCTGCACTTCTTCGTCGGCGCCCTCCGCCCGGCTCCCGCGCGTAGGCCGGATCCTGGGCCGCAGACGGCCGACCGGGAGCGCTACGGCTTCGGAAACGACGCCGAGGAGCTGCTGCTCGTTCGCAACCAAGACGAGGAGCTGTGGATCCCCTACTCGGGCGAGACCGAAGAGGAGCTGCAGGCTCTGATCGTCGAGGCCCGCGAGCTCCCGGTCGAGGAAGCTGCCCCAGCCGCGACCGCGAACCCGGACCGCGAGCGCCTTCGGCTGCCCGTTCGCCGCCTTGTCGCCGGCCTCGGTCTCATCGGCGCGCTCGCGCTGATCTTCTGGGTCGTCGAGGGCCGCACGGGCTGGAACGGGGTCGATGCGAGCACACGCGCCGAGGCGACGGCACGCTTTTCCCAGGAGGCCTCACGCGTCGCGGAGAAGCCGGTCACGATCAGGTGCGACGAATCCGGCGACTACGTCGGCGCCGTCCAGCACGCCGACGGGGTTGCCGCCGTCGGCGGCAACCTCGCCTACCTGACGCCGGAGCGCTGCCTCGATCTCTACCGGCTCGCGCTCAAGGGCGAGGTGCGCCCGAACCGGACTGCAACTGCAATCGTCGTTCTCGCCCACGAGGCGTGGCACCTCCGAGGTGTTGCTGACGAGGGAACGACCGAGTGCTACGCGCTGCAAACGGGTGGTGAGATCGGACGACGGCTCGGCCTCTCGGTGGACACAGCGCAGCGGATGATGCGCCGGCAACTCGTCGACAACGCGCGTCGGGGCGAGGCCAGCCCCGCCTACCGAGTGCCGCCCGACTGCCGCAACGGCGGTCGCCTCGACCTCAGGCCGGACATCGCCAGGTTCCCCTAGGGTCGAGCCCCTCCGGTCGAGATCAGGACGGCTGGCGGCGGAAAGTCGGTCGCTCCTTTCACGCACGCCAGCCGTCCCGAGTCGCTTCGTCCTAGTCGTCGTCCTCGTCGTCGCCGCTTCCGCCACGCTCGCGGGCACGGTCGTCCCGTACGGGGATGAGATGATCGCGTGGTGAGTTCGGCGAACCGCGAGGCGGTACGTCAGCTTCACGACCCGGACGAGAGCGGGCGTCTGCGACGCGACCCACTTTTCGAGCTGCTGGACGAGCAGGTGGAGTGGCAGGCGCTCGGGCCGGTTGACCTCTTTCCATGGGCGGGGACACACCGCGGCCTTGACGGCGTCCGCCGCTGGTTCGACCTCCTCAACGCTGCGATGGACTACGAGCGATTCGAGCTCCTCGAGCTCTACGCGGACGACGAAACCGTCGTCGAGGTGATCGCAGCCGCCGGCAAGGCCCGCACGACCGGGGCGCCGTTTGCGAGCGAGGTCGTCCGCGTCTGGACCTTCCACGACGGCAAGGCCATCCGCGTCCGGTCGTACTACGACACGCATGGCTACGCCGCCGCGCTGCTCGGGGCCTAGACCTCGCCATCAGTAGGGCTCGAGGGGAGCGCAACCCGGCCCGCTGCCGGACCGCCTTCGGTGCGGAGTCGCATGACGTCTGTCGCGAGATCCGCGAGCCGCGGCTAGCTCGGCGAGATGTTCTGGTTGATCCGGAAGAAGTTGTCCGGGTCGTACCGCTGCTTCAAGGCCCGCAGACAATCGTACTTCTCCGGCCCATAGGACTGGCGAACCCGCTCGGCACCCTCGTCACCCAGGAAGTTCATGTAGACGCCCTCGTGCCACGGCTCCAGGGCCGACCAGAAGCTCCGGACCCACTCGCGCTCCTCGTCAAAACCCTCGCTCCCCTCGGTGGAGGCGCCGATGTTGTAGGTGAAGCCCGCCTTGCGCCCGTTGAACGCGGAGTCTTCGTCGGCCACCCGGCCGACCGCTCCGCCCATCTGCCAGATCGGGAACGACGTCAGCGGCGAGGAGATCTGCAGCGAGCGCTCGACCGTGATGTCGATGACCTCGTCGCTCAGCTCGGCGACGTCGCAGCTCTTGAAGTAGTACCAACGACCCGGCACGAAGCTCGGGTCGAACATCGACTGGTGCGCCAGGTACGGCTTCGGCATGCAGACGTCCGCGACCGGCGGGCCGAACTCCCTCAGCGGACGGATGAACTTCTCCCCCTCCTCCACGTCGCCGACCCAGCAGCAGATGACCATCACGACCGGCTTCCCATGCAGCTCCTGGGGGACGAACGGCAGCGGCGGCGCCTTCCGGTGGATCACGATCGTCATCAACTCGTCCGGCGCCTCCGCGACCCACTCGCGGTAGAAGCGCAGGACCTCGCCGGACTGCTCCATGGGCCAGAACAGAGGCCCCGCCAGCACCTGTGTCCCCAGCGGCACGCAGCGGAACTCGAACTCCGTGACGATCCCGAAGTTTCCGCCTCCCCCGCGCACCCCCCAGAAGAGATCCGCGTTCTCGTCCGCGCTCGCCTTGACGAACTCGCCGTCGGCCGTCACGAGATCCACCGAGACGAGCTGGTCGATCGAGAGCCCGTGCTTCCGCATGATCCACCCGATCCCGCCGCCGAGCGTGAGCCCGGCGACGCCCGTGTGCGTGACGATGCCCGACGGCACCGCGAGCCCGAACGCCTGCGTCTCCCTGTCGAGCTCGCCAAGCAAGACGCCGGCTTGCACGCGGGCCGTGCGCTTCTCGGGATCGACACGGACGCCCTTCATGGGCGAGAGGTCGATCATCAACGCATCGTCTGCGACCGACAGGCCCGGGAACGAGTGCCCCCCGCTCCGCACTGCCACCGGTAGGCCGCTCGCGCGCCCGAACTTCACCGCGGCGATCACATCCGAGACGCCCGCGCAGCGAACGATCATCGCCGGGTGCTTGTCGAACGAGCCGTTCCAGATCTTGCGATGCAGGTCGTACTCCGAATCTCCGGGACGAACGACATGCCCGCGAAATGCAGTCTCGTCGATCGGGATCGCGTCGGCGACAGGGGTCACCGCTCCAGTGTGGCACTACTGCGCACGCCCGGGTGTTCTCATCGCCATTGTTATTCCCCCGTCGAGAGGCTGCCAACTTGATTGAATAGGGCTCTGCGGTTCCTGACTGCCCGCGCGTCTGGGATGAGAAACGATGGAAGCCAACGCCGCCCTAGCGGGCTCCACTGTGATGGTCGTCGACGACGAGCCGGACGTGCGCTACATGCTCAGGGTGGCACTCGAAGGTGCCGGCTACGCGGTCGTCGAGGCGGCGCACGGCGAGGCGGCGCTCGAGTTGGCGCGGCGCTCGCCGCCGCAGATCTTGCTCACCGACCGGATGATGCCGCGGATGAGCGGCGACGAGCTCATTGAGCGACTGCGGGCCGACGAGGCCACGAAGGCGATTCCGATCGTGATGATCAGCGGCACGCAAGGCGTCCAGGGCGAGGCAGACGCGATGCGGGGGAAACCGGTCGACATCGACGAGCTGCTCGTGTTGATCGACAGATTGACCAGGAGCGAGCGCTGATGGAGCGAGTCAGCACGGGCATCGCCGACCTCGACCTGATTCTCGGCGGGGGACTGCCGGTCGGATCGCTGACGTTCATCGCCGGCGGTTCCGGCACCGGCAAGACGATCCTCGCCCAGCAGATCTCTTTCGCGAACGCGACCGCAGAGCGCAAGGCGCTCTACTACACGCTGGTCTCGGAGCCTCACTCCAAGCTCATCCAGCACCTCGAGCAGTTCGAGTTCTTCGACCCGGACGGCCTCGGCGAGCGAGTCGAGTTCATTCATCTGCCAGCCGTGCTGAGTGGCGCCGACGCCGACGCGGGTCCCGAGGAGCGAGGCACGGCCCTCGCAACGCTCGTCGACGAGGTTGTCCGCGCGAGCGCCGAAGCCGAGCGCTCCGTGATCGTGATCGACGGGATCAAGGCCATGCGCGACTTCGCCCACGTAGAAGGCTTCGGCTTCCGCGGCGTCTCCTACGACCTCGCGAGCAAGGTCGCCCACTCGAAGGCCCTCCTGCTCTTCGTCGGCGAGTACACCGCCGAAGAGGTCGCCTACGCACCCGAGTTCGCGGTCGCCGACGGGATTCTCTATCTGGCCGATGAGGCGTTCGGGCGCTTCGACCAGCGCTGGCTCCGCATCCTCAAGATGCGCGGCGCCGACTACCTGATGGGTAAGCACAGCTTTCGGATCTCCGGAGCGGGGGTCGAGGTGTACCCGCGCTTCGAGTCGATCCCGGCGCCTCGCGAGATGCGGACCGGCGAACGCGTGCCACTCGGCGTCGACGCGATCGACGACAGGATCGGCGGCGGCCTGCCCCGTGGAAGCTCGACGCTGATCGCAGGACCGTCAGGTGCCGGCAAATCGATGCTCGGCCTGCACTTCGTCGCCGCTGGAATCTCCCGCGGCGAGCACTGCTTGTACCTCTCGTTCCAGCTGGCCGAGGATCAGTTGATTGCGCACGGCGAGGCCTTCGGGTGGCCGTTCGAGGAGGCGGTGGAGTCGGGGTTGCTCCGAATCCGGCATCTCGAGCCGGTCGAAATCAGTCTCGACGCGGTTGGCGCCGAGCTGCGCGAGGCGTCTCTCGGCGAGAGCCGGGTGCACAGGGTCGTTGTCGACAGCCTCGCCGAGCTCGAGCCGGCGGCGCGCGGCACGAGTCGCTTTCCCGACTACCTGACCGCGCTGACGGGTCTCTTTTCCTCCGTCGGCGCCACCACGGTCCTGACGAGCGAGACGACCGCGTTCTTCGGACCAGCCTTCGAGCTTCCGCAGGGACTCGCCTTCGTCGCCGACAACGTCATCCTGCTCCGCTACGCCGAGCTCGAGTCGGAGGTTCGGCGCGTGTTGGCCGTCATCAAGATGCGGGACGGCGACCACACAAAGGATCTGCTCGAAATCGAGATCCACAAAGATGGCATCTCCGTGGTCGGGAAGTTCGCGGGCCTCACCGGGGTGTTGGGCGGAAACCCGATGCAGACCCGGCCGGCCGGCGCTGGGTCAACCGCAGGCGGCTAACAGCTCCTCCGCGCTCAATCGCGCTCGTTCTGGCGAGCCTCATCGCCTTCTCATCCGCGCGGCCTACCGTGCTGCCAGATCAAGACCCCGGACGACGGCAGGAGGAGAGCGTGATGCGCAGATACACGAGTCCCTGGAGCGTGAGGATCGCCGTGGGGTTGGCCCTCCTGTCGGCCGTACTCGTCGTCAGCGGGTGCAGCGACGACGGAGGCTCCTCCGCGGCCGGTGCCGGGGCGGCGCCCAGAGAAGCGATCGCCCAGCCGGCCGTCCCCGGCCTACGGGTTGCTCCGGAGCGCAACCGCGTCGATCTCGCTACACCGACCTTCTCCAATCCCACCCACGTCAGCAACCCGCTGTTCCCGGTCCTGAAGCAGGAATCGGTGTTGCTGCTGGGCCGGGTCGACGGCCAACCCTTCAGGACCGAGGTGACGCTGCTGCCCGAGACCAGGATCATCGATTGGCAGGGCCGGCGGGTCGAGACGCTCGTCTCGCAGTACGTCGCCTATCTCGGCGGGCGCATCCACGAGGTGGCCCTCGACTTCTACGCCCAGGACGACGACGGAGCGGTCTGGTACTTCGGCGAGGACGTGTTCAACTTCAAGGACGGCCTCATCGCCGACACCCACGGCACCTGGATCGCCGGTAAGGACGGCCCCGCGGCGATGATCATGCCCGCCGATCCCGAGGTCGGCGACGTGTACCGGCCCGAGAACATCCCCGGCTTCGTCTTCGAGGAAGTCACGGTCAAGTCCGTCGGCCGGACGCTCGAAGGCCCGCTGGGGCCCGTCGAGGGTGGGCTCGTGATCGAGGAGCTCCACATGGACAACTCAACGGAGCGCAAGACGTTCGCTCCCGGCTACGGCGAGTTCTTCACCGGCGGTGGCGGCGACGTCGAGGCGCTCGCTCTGGCAGTGCCCACCGACGCACTCTCCGAGCCGACTCCGGCCGAGCTCGTCACCCTGGAGAAGGGCGCGGCCAAGATCTTCAACGCGGTTCAGGCGAAGGACTGGAAGACGGCGCGCGCCGCGGTCAGGACGATGACTGTCGCCTGGAACACCGTCAGAGAGGGCGACGTGCCCGACCGGTTCGCGCCGCGGATGAGCGGGGCTCTCGACGCGCTCGGGGCCGCGGTTCGTACCCGCAAGGCGCCTGAAGCCCGCCGGGCCGCGATCCAGGTCGCTCGATGGAGCCTCGACCTTCAGCTCCGGCATCGTCCGGTGGCCGAGATCGACCTCGCCCGCTTCGACCTCTGGACCGCTCAGATGCTGGTCGACGCGGCGGCAGGCGATGCAGCCGCGGTCACCGGTGATCTCTTCAGCCTGGACTACATCCGCGACCGGATCCAGCACACCCTGGACGAAGCCGAGCGCACGCGCCTCAACACCGAGCTCGAGGAGCTCAACCGCACAGTCGCCGACGAGGATCTCACCGCGGCGACGGAGGTCGCAGGCCAGCTCCGAGAAACGCTGGCCGGGCTCAGCCCGTCGTGAACCGGGCGGCTTCACCCGAGCCGCCCGTGGCGTCGCCGGCGCTGTAGGAGTGCGCTCCGGCGCCAGCGAGCTTGCCGCCGTCGACGATCAGGTACTCCTCGCGGATCGGGCGGCCGTCGAACCAGCACTCGAGGATCTCGCGGACTCCCGCGGCGTAGCGGGTCTGGGCCGAGAGGCTCGTGCCCGAGGTGTGCGGGGTCATCCCGTGGTTCGGCATCGTCCGCCAGGGATGGTCACGGGGCGCGGGCTGCGGAAACCAGACGTCTCCCGCGTACCCAGCGAGCTGGCCGGACTCGCACGCGGCGGCGACGGCGTCCCGGTCGCAGATCTTCCCGCGCGCGGTGTTGACGAGGTAGGCCCCGCGTTTCATCTGGCCGATCAGCTCGGCATCGAACATGTTCTCGGTCTCCGGGTGAAGGGGCGCGTTGATCGTGACGACGTCGCAGACTCGCACGAGCGACTGGACATCCGGATGGAACGTCACGCCGAGCTCCTCCTCCACCTCGGGAGGCAATCGATGGCGATCGGTGTAGTGCAGGCCGACCTCGAACGGCTTCAGCCGGCGCAGCACCGCCGAGCCGATGCGGCCCGCCGCCACGGTGCCGACCTGCATGCCCTCCAGGTCGTACGAGCGAGACGCGCAGTCGGCGATGTTCCAGCCTCCGTCCAGCACGCGCTGGTGCGAGGGGATGTAGTTCCGCACGAGGCCGAGGATCATCATCACCACGTGCTCGGCCACGCTGATCGAGTTGCAGTAGGTCACCTCGGCGACGGTGATGCCCCGCTCGATCGCCGCCTGGAGATCGACGTGATCCGAGCCGATCCCCGCCGTCACCGCCAGTTTCAGCTTCGGCGCCTTCGCGATCCGCTCCGCCGACAGATACGCCGGCCAGAACGGCTGCGAGATCACCACGTCCGCCTCCGGGAGCTCTCGCTCGAAGACCGAGTCGGGACCATCCT
>JACDAN010000139.1 GCA_013695385.1 Actinomycetota bacterium
GCATGGGGGTGTGCACCGTCCGAGCACGTTCGAGCAGCTTCACCCGGTCGATCTCCCGGAAGTCGCCGATCGTTCGGGCAAAAGCAGAACCGGCGCGCGAGGAACCCGGTCCACGGCGAGACGCCTGGGCCGCCTCGGCAGGAACGCGAGACAGAGTGATTCGCCGCGGCTCGATGCTCATCGTGATCGCGACGGCTATCGTGGGGCTCACGTCGGCCGCGGGCATGGCGGCGACTCCTGTCGCCCCTGTCAGATTCCTTCTTGCAAAAGGGCGGTTTCTGTTGCCTCCACAGGCGCCAGACCCCCGTTTTTGTACCGGCTTTTTGTACTGGAATCGCCCCAGAGGCGATCTTCGAGCCGCTGAGCCTCGTCACGGAACGACTCGCCCGAAATCGATGTAGAGCTGCGTCGTAGCGAAGTCGGAGTGACCGGCCCTCGCCATGCGCGCCGCCGGTGACGTTCCGGCCGCCGAGGCGTTCGTGATCGAAGTGTGTCGGCCGTCGTGGAAGGGACGCATCGGCCGGTCGATCTTCGCCTTCGCGAGATTCGGCGGTGCGCGATCACCGGACCTCCCAGCGGCGGGGAGGCCCGAACGTCGCGCCGGCCGTTCCCAGCACTTCGAGCGAGTAGGCCTGCCAGTGATAGTCGTACCCGTAGCGCCAGTCGCGCTCGTACACGCCGATATCCAAGCGGTAGGATCCGGCGTCGGCGTCGAGCCGGTCGAACATGAGGATCACCGTCGTCGGTGCATGGAGCGTGCCGAGCTCCACGCCGTCGCCCGCCGTGCTGACGTCGAGGATCTTGACGCCGTCGCCGACGCGGTGGAGCGAGACCCCGACGATCGGGCTCTCGACCGGCACGTGCGGCTCGAGGTCGATCTCGACCCGGATCGGACTGCTGCCTGAGGCACGCGCCTGCGGCACGGCCTCCGGAAGGACCCTGACCGCGGCGATCTCCACCTCGAGCGTGCCGAAGCGGTTCTCACCGCGCCGGAGGGGTTCCGTGGAGGGAGCGCGCTCGACAGACAGCGGGGAGCGTCGCTCCGTCTCGACTCTCATCGCCTCCCGGTAGCTGCCGCAGACGTGGTCCGCGGCTCCCTCGGCGCGGATTCGACCGTGGTCGAGCCAGATCGCCCTGCCGCAGACGGACTCGACCTGGTCGAGGTCGTGCGACGCGAGGAGGACCGCCACGCCGGACTCCTGCAGCTCGTGCATCCGGTCGAGGCACCTGCGCTGAAACGGGAGGTCGCCGACGGCCATGACCTCGTCCACGAGCAGGATGTCGGGCTGAACCGTCGAGGCGACCGCGAAGGCGAGCCGCAGGGTCATGCCCGAACTGTAGGTGCGTAGCGGCTCGTCGAAGAACTCCTCGAGCTCGGAGAACGCGACGATCTCCGGCAGCCGCGCGAGAGCCTGGCGGCGCGTGTAACCGGCGAGGATCGCGGACGTGAGCGCGTTCTCTCGTCCTGTGAGCGTGGGCTCGAAGCTCTCGCCGAGCGACAGCATCGAGCCGAGGGTTCCGCGGCGCCGGACGCGGCCGCTGGACGGCCTCCCGATCCCGCCGGCGAGGCGCAGCAGCGTTGACTTCCCTGCACCGTTCGGGCCGACGACCCCGATCATGTCCCCCGCCGAGAGGTCCAGGTGGACGTTTCGGAGCGCCCAGAACCGCGTGCGCTGGCGCCAGTGACGGAACGGGTGCACGAGCGCAGCGTGGAGGGTCGGCGCCTCGGAGCGGTGGACCGTGAACTGCTTCCATACCCCCTCGAACGAGAGAACGGCCTGTGCGCTCACAACCGGTCGGGGACGGACTGGCGCAGGACGACGAAGACTCCGAGCCCGACGAGGAGGAACGCCAGCGCGCCGATCGCGGTCAGGCCGAGCGGCACCAGGTCAGGGACAGCGCGCTCGATCAGGATCGTCCTTTGGGCTTCGATCAGCTGCGCAAGCGGGTTGAGCTCGTACACCCAGGAGACGCGGGCGGGCACCTGGTCTGCGGAATAGAACACGGGTGTCATGAAGAAGCCGAGCATGAGCACGAGGGCGAGAAGGTGCCCGACGTCGCGGAAAAACACGTTGAGCGGCGCGACGAGGAGCGCGAGGCCCGCCGTGAAGGCGAACTGAATGGCGAGCAGCGCCGGCAAGAGGGCGTAGCTCACGTGGACGCCGATTGTGACGGCCGCTCCAGTGAGCAGGACGGGCAGCGCGAGGAGGTAGTCGACGAGCGTCACGACGACGGCGACGAACGGCAAGAGTACGGTGGGGAAGCCGGGGCGGAGAACGAGGTCTCGACGTCCCACGAGCGCGCTTGCGGCGACTGTCAGCGCCGCGGCGAACCACGTCCACGCGACGATCCCCGTGAAGAGGAAGATCAGGAAGTGCTCCGTTTGGGTCGGCAGGATCTTCGTAAAGACGAAGTAGAAGACTCCGAGCTGGGCCAGCGGCGGCGCGAGGGCCCATAG
>JACDAN010000283.1 GCA_013695385.1 Actinomycetota bacterium
GAACCGGCAAAGCCGGTTCCGCGACGAACTCAACCCCGTTCGACCGGAAGGTCCAGCGTCTCCCACTGACTCCACGAACCTGGGTAGAGCCTTCCGTCGCGGCCGGCCAGGGCGAGGCGATGGAGGATGACCGCTGCCGTGACACCCGAGCCGCAGTAAGCGACGACCTCGCCGTCGGGCAACGGGGGGAGCTGCTCGTTCCACGGAGCGTTGAGCGCCCCGGGGATGCGGCCTGGCACCTTGTCGATCGGATTCTCCTCGCCACGCCAGCGGGCCGGCAGGCGCGCGTCGACGAGGACGACGCGGTCGAGCCTCTCGGCGAGCTCGGGGCCGTCGACCGTGTCGTCGCCACGCTCCTTCGGGACGAACGTCTCGGGCTCAACGAGCTCGTCCCCGGACGAGAACGGTCCCAGCCAGGCGCCGAGCCCGTCGGCGAGCACCGCACAGTCGTCATGCCCGAAGTGGCGCAGTAGCCACCAGAGGCGCTCGGGGCCTCCTCTGAGCCCGTATGCCACGACGAAGACGCCTTCGCCGATTCCGGCGCGTTCGGCTGCTGCCGCGAACCGCTCCGCCGAAGGGAGCGGATGACGACCCTGCCCGGCAACCGAAAGGTCGGAGAGATCGCCGTCCACGTCGAGGAACGACGCCCCCGGAATGTGCCCGGCCCGGTAGAGCCCGCGACCGGCGTCGGGCTCTCCGAGCTCCCAGCGGCAGTCGACGAACTGGTAACGCATCGCTCGATTGTGACGGCGGGCGCCTCGGCGGCGTATAGGGAGTAAACGTCAAGGAGGCTGCCATGAAGATCATTCGTATCGCTATCGCTGCTCTGCTCGTGCTGGCAGTCGCGGCCATCGCCGGCGTCGGACGCCCGGAGACCGCCGGCGGCGCAAGCGACGACCCGCGCGAGGGAATCACCGTCACCGGCGTCGGCAGCGTCGATGCCGTCCCCGACCGGGCCGAGTTCTCCCTCGGCGTCACGACGAAGGGCGCGACCGCGCGGGAGGCCCTGACGGCGAACAATGCGCGCATGAGCCAGGTGATCGCTGCCCTCAAGGCAGCCGGCGTCGAGGAGCGCGACATCAGGACGGAGAACGTCTCCGTGGGCGAGAGCTACGAAGGCGACGGCAGGCCCTCCGGATTCGCTGCCCAGAACTCGGTCTCCGTGAGGATCCTGGACCTCGATCGTGCCAGCGCAGTGCTCGACGCGGCCTCTCGGGCGGGCGCGAACCAGCTCTCGGGCCCGGCGCTGACGCGGAACGACCGGGAACGCCTCGAGCACAAGGCCCTGCAGGAGGCAGTCAAGAACGCTCGCAATCGAGCTGAGGCTTTGGCCGAGGCGGCCGGCGTCGACGTCGGCCGAGTGACTGCCATCTCCGAGAGCCTCTCCGGCGGGCCGGAGATCTATGAGGGCCGGGTGGCGATGGACTCCTCTGCGTCGAAGGTGCCCATCGAGGAGGGAACGCAGGAGATCCAAGCGTCGGTGAGCGTGACCTTCGCGATCGAGTAGGAACGTGCACTCCTAACCGCGCGGGTACGAGCGCCCCGGCCCGACCCCTTGACCTCGGGGCGGGGCGCTGGCTAAGGTGCTCGCGTGCTGATGTTCCGAATCGCCTGAGAGCCACCACCGGTTCGTGGGCCTCCTGAGAGGCCCTGTCCGAGCCTGTTCTCACCGACGTTCGATTCGTAGGAGCATCGCATGACCCGCTCGAACCACCACAGCTCAATGCCCGCCGTCGTCGTCGACGGGCTTCGCAAGGAGTTCTTCCGCAACGACGGCCGCGCAGGCCTCCGTCGCCGCCGCAAGCGCGTCGCGGCGCTCGACGGCGTCTCGTTCGAGATGCACCGTGGTGAGACCCTCGCGATCCTGGGCCAGAACGGCTCGGGGAAGTCGACGCTCGTCCGCCTGCTCTCGACGCTCCTCCTCGACGACGGCGGCTCGGCGCACGTCTTCGGGCACGACGTCGCCGCGGAGACAAGAGCAGTGCGACGGCTGATCAACCGCGTGTCCGTCGAGGCCTCGTTCTTCAAAAAGATGTCCGCAGTCGAGAATCTGAGCTACGCAGCCCGGTTCTACGGCATGCCGATCCGCGAAACGAGAGAGAGGATCCCGGAGATCCTGGGCAGGGTCGGCTTTCCTCGCAAGCGAATGGGCGAGCCGCTCGAGGACATGTCCCGTGGGATGCAACAGAAGGTCGCGCTCGCGCGAGCACTGTTGACGGCTCCGATCCTCCTCCTGCTCGATGAGCCCACAACCGGCCTCGATCCGCGCTCGAAGCTCGAGGTTCAGACGTTCATCCGGGAGATTCGACAGATCCACGACGCGACGATCCTGCTCTGCACCCATGACCTCGTGGAGGCGGAGGAGCTCGCAGACCGCGTCGGAATCCTCGACCGGGGCCGCCTCATCGAGCTCGCACCGGCGGCCGAGCTCAGGGCGAAGTACGACGCGGTGACTCTCGAGGACGCCTTCTTCGCGGCGACCGGCAAGGCCTTCGAAGACGAACCGGAAGAGGAGGACGACTGATGCCCCAGGGAGCGGCAGCAGTGCTCCGCCACGAGCTGATCGGGCTCTCCGGCGTCTTCGAGCGCAACGTCTACCTGGTTCGCCGGTACCTCTGGTGGGACGTCGCGTTCTTCGTCTGGACGATCGCCAACACGCTGACGATCGTGTTCATCGGCAAGGGAATCGAGGCGACGGGCGGCGACATCGACGTCGAGCGGATCACGACGCAGCTGCTGGTGGGTGCCGTGGTCTGGGCGTACCTCGGCGTGATCTTCGAGATCCTCACGGAGACCGTCGCCTGGGAGCGGTGGGAGGGAACGATCGAGTACACGTTCATGGCCCCGCTCTCCCGGCCCATCCATCTGTTCGGAATGGGCCTGTTCGCGATCGTGTACGGCGTGATCCGGGCGGTCCTGCTGTTCGGCGTCGTCGCGCTGTTCTTCGACCTCAACCTCGGACAGGCCGACTACCTCGCGGCGCTCGTCGTCCTCCTCGTCGCTTCGATCTCGTTTCTCGGGATCGGGATGATGACGGCCGTCCTGCCGCTGATCTCGCCCGAGAAGGGGACGCAGCTCGGGTTCATGGCACAGGGGATCCTGCTCGTCATCTCGGGGGTCTACTACCCGGTGTCCATCCTGCCGGAGTGGATGCAGTGGGCCTCGACGATCTCACCCGCGACCTATGCGCTCGACGGGCTCCGCGACGCGATCCTCGATGGTGACGGGCTGGGCTCGATGGGTGACGAGCTCTGGCCGCTCGTCCTGATCGGCGCAGTCTCGATCCCGATCGGCCTGTGGGTGTTCCGGATCGGCGAGCAGTACGCGAAAAGACATGGGAAGCTCAAGAGGTCGGGATAAGCTTGAAGCGCCTGCCGGCAACGAGGGTCTACTACGGACTCGAGTTCCTGCTCTCGATGCCTACGTGGGTTGTCATCTCGATCTACCTCGTCCGCGAGCTCAACCTGTCGCCGCTCGAGCTCATCCTGATGGGAACTGCGATGGAGGCGGCAGTTTTCCTGTTCGAGGTGCCGACCGGCGTCGTCGCCGACACCTACGGACGCAAGCTCTCCCTGGTCATCGGCTTCCTCGGGATGGGCGCCGCCTGGTTGCTCGTGGGCGTCGTCTCGGCTCCCTGGGCGATCATCGTGCTTTGGGCGGCGTGGGGGCTCGCGTACACGTTCACGAGCGGCGCGTACCAGGCGTGGATCACGGACGAGGTCGGGGTCGAGTGGGTCCCGGAGGTTTTCCTGCGCGGCGCGCGTCTCGCATATGCCGGCGCGCTTCTGGGCCTCGCCGTCTCGGTCCTAATCGGGACGCAGTCGCTTCGCGCCGCCGTGATCGCGGGCGGTGCTCTGCAGATCGCCTGCGCGGTTGCCTGCATCGTGTTGATGCCGGAGACCGGCTTCCGCCGGCGCCCTGTCGAGGAGCGGGCGGGCGCGTTCACCGAACTGCGGGCGACGGCTCTCGCCGGCACACGATTCGTCCGAGGTCGGCCGCTGCTTCTGCTCCTGCTCGGAATCTCGTTCTTCATCGGAACCGCGAGCGAGGCGTTCGATCGCCTGAAGGAAGCGCACTTCCTCCGTGAGATCGGGCTGCCGGCCATCGGCCACCTGGACGCCGTCGTGTGGTTCGGCGGCTTCGCGGCGGTGGCAATGCTCTTTGGTTTCTTCGCCATCGGTGCCCTGCAGCGACGCTTCGAGCGCGCCGGAACCGGCGGCATCGCTCGGCTCCTGCTCGCGTTCACGGCGACGATGGCGGTCGCGCAACTCGTCTTTGCGCTCACGGGCGCAGCCGTCGTCGCGGTCGTGGGGCTCCTGACGGCATTGCTTGCTCGCCAGGTGCTCTCGCCGCTGTGGGACATCTGGGTCAACCAGCAGATCACCGACTCGAGCGTGCGGGCGACGGTGAACTCGATCACCGGGCAGGCGGATGCAGTCGGCCAGGCGGCAGGTGGGCCGGTGCTGGGCGTCGTCGGGAACGCGTTCGGTACCGGTGCGGCACTCGCCGGCGGGGCGCTGCTCCTGACTCCCGCACTTGCGTTGTACGGACGCGCTATCCGGCACGGCGGGCGCGAGCCCGAGCTGGAGGATCTCCCGGCGGTGGCGTCGTGATCCGCGAGGCGAAGACGAGAGCAGACCTCGCCGCCCTGTGTGAGATCTGGGCGTCCATCACCCCGCGCGAGCCGATGACCACCGAGCAGCTGGAGCGTCGTAGAGAGCGCCAGCCGGAGCGGCTGTACCTCTTGGCGGAAGAGGAGGAGCACGCGGTTGGACTCGGCATCGTTGCCCCGTCCGACTCGCCAGGGCGAATGTTCGTCGGCGTTCGCGTCCTGCCTGGGTTCCGCCGCCGGGGGATCGGGGCGGATCTCTACAAGCGGCTCGCTGCGCACGCCCGAGGCCAGGAGCCGGAGTCGCTTTCGACGCTCGTGTCGGAGGCGGATCCGGATTCGATCGCCTGGGCCGAACGCCGCGGATTCGAGGAGTACCAACGCCAGGCCGAGCTCGTCCTCGAGCTGCGCGGCGACGAGCAGGCTCCGGCTCCGCCCGGCGGAATCGAGCTCGTCGAGGTGACTCCCGACCTGCACAAAGCTGCCTACGAGTTGACACAGGAGGCCTGGGAGGATCTCCCGCTCGCGGTTCCCGTCGAACTCTCGGCGTTCGAGATCTGGCTCGAGGAGGAGATGTCCGGACCGATCTCATTCGCCGCGATGGAGGACGGCGAGATGGTGGGCTTCGCCGGGCTCATCGGACGGGATGCACCCGGCTTGCTCGAGCACGGACTGACCGCCACGCGCCGCACCCACCGCCGCCGGGGCATCGCCACCGCGCTCAAGCAGCTGGAGATCGCCTGGGCGGCCGTCCACGGATACCGCGAGCTGATCACGTTCACGCAGGACCGAAACCAGGGCATGCAGGCGATCAACCTCGCCCTCGGCTTCGTCGCCAAGCCGGCGTGGATCTCGATGCGGAGACGCCCGTAATCCGCCGCGTCGACGCGCTGAAAATCTTCTACGGGATCGAGTTCTTCGACTCGATCGGCCACCACGCGGCCTTCACCGTCCTGGCCGTCTATCTCGTGCAGGACGTCGGCGCGAACCCGCTCCAACTCGTCCTGCTCGGGACGGTCAGCGAGATCGCGATCTTCCTCTTCGAGGTGCCGACGGGCGTCGTCGCCGACACGTACAGCAGGCGCCTCTCGATCATCATCGGGCTCGTCCTGGCCGGCGCGGCGATCGTCGTCGTCGGGCTCGTCCCCGTGTACTCCGTGATCATCGTGGCGGCCATCCTCCGTGGGATCGGCGGGACGTTCCTGAGCGGGGCGTGGGAAGCTTGGATTACGGACGAGCACGGCGTCGAGGGCATCGGCCGGGTCTTTCTCCGTGGTACGCAATGGTCATACCTCGGCGCGACTCTCGGAGCGATCATCGGCGTCGGGGTCGCGACGCAAGATCTCGGTCTCGCGCTGGTCTTCGGGGGCGCAGTCTCGGTCGCAACCGGCCTGGCCTGCATCGTCTTCATGCCGGAACATGGCTTCACCCGCCGTCCGGTCGAGGAGCGGACCTCTCCTCTCCGCGCCCTGCGCACGACGGCGGTCACCGGCGGGCGGCTCATTCGCGGCCACCACGTCCTTCTCCTAATCGTCGGGATCACGTTCTTCGCGGGCGCCGCGTCCGAGGGTCTCGACCGGCTCTGGGAGGCGCACCTCCTCCAGAACGTCGGTTTGCCGAAGCTCCGGGGGCTCGACCCGGTGGTCTGGTTCGGCGTCTTCAACGTCGTCGGCCTGGTAGCGGGAATCGTGATCACGTCGTTCCTCGTCCCACGGTTCGAGCACGCGGACAACGCGAAGCTGGCCAGGTCGCTGCTCTGGCTCACCGTGATCCTCTCGGTGTCCGTCATCGTCTTCGGCTTCGCGACGAGCTTCGCGGTGGCGGCGGGCGCCTATCTCATCGCCCGCCTCGTCCGCCGGCTGAAGGATCCGCTGTACGCGACCTGGCTGAACAAGAACGTCGAGGACTCGAGCGTCCGCGCAACGGTGAACTCGATCGCGAGTCAGTCCGGTGCCATCGGCGAGGTCACCGGCGGCCCGTTCATCGGTGTCATCGGCACCGTCGCGTCGCTCCGCGCGGCGCTCGCGGCGGCCGGCCTTCTGCTCATGCCGGCCATTGCCCTCTACGGCAGAGCCCTTCGGCAGAACGGCCGCAAGCCGACCCAGGTGCTAGGCTCGGAGCGCATGTAGGCAATGGAGCCTCGGGCAGTCGCCCGGGGCTTTTTCCGTTCAGAGGAGGCAAGATGGCACAGGTCGAAACCATGAACAGGGCGACATCGAGCAGCGAGGACCGGAAAGAGGTCCTCGGACGGATCAAGGACGAGAAGATCGAGTTCCTCCTGCTCTGGTTCACCGACCTGGAAGGACACCTCAAGAGCTTCGCCGTGACACCGTCGGAGATGGAGGCGGCGCTCGACGACGGAATGGGCTTCGACGGCTCGTCGATCACGGGCTTCAACGCCATCGAGGAGTCGGACATGGTCGCCATCCCGGATCCCCGCACGTTCCAGCTGATGCCGTGGCGCGAAGGCGAGACCAAGGTGGCGAGGATGATCTGCGACATCGTCACGCCCGACGGCGAGCCGTACGAGGGTGACCCGCGCTTCGTCCTTCGCCGGGCCCTCGAACGGATGCAGGACATGGGCTTCGACACCTTCAACATCGGGCCCGAGCTCGAGTACTTCCTCTTCAAGGACGACAAGGGCACCGAGACGCTCGACGAGGGCGGCTACTTCGCGATGACCACGATGGACGCCGCCGGCGAGCTGCGGCAGGAAACCGTTCGCGCGCTCGAGGGGATGGGCATTCCGATCGAGTACGTCCACCACGAGGTCGGTCCGTCGCAGCACGAGATCGACATGCGCTTCGCGCCGGCGCTCGAGATGGCCGACCACACGATCACCTACCGGCTGATCGTCAAGGAGATCGCGAAGAAGGCCGGCTTCCACGCGACCTTCATGCCGAAGCCGATCTTCGGCGAGAACGGCTCGGGCATGCACACGCACATGTCGCTGTTCTCGGATGACCGGAATACGTTCTTCGACGCCGACGACAAGTGGCACCTGTCGGACGTCGGCAAGGCCTTCATCGCCGGACAGCTCCGGCACGCCCGTGAGATCTCCGGAATCTTCGCCCAGTGGGTGAACTCCTACAAGCGCCTCGTCCCGGGCTACGAAGCTCCCGTCTACGTGGCCTGGTCGCAGCGAAACCGCTCGGCGCTGATCCGGATCCCGCTCTACAAGCCGGGCTCCGAGCAGGCGACGCGCGCGGAGATCCGCTGCCCCGATCCGGCTTGCAACCCGTACCTCACCTTCGCGGCCCTGCTCCATGCCGGGCTCGAGGGGATCGAGAAGGGCTACGAGCTGCCGGAACCGATGGAGACGAACCTGTACCACCTCACCGCGGAGCAGCGGCGTGAGCGCGGGATCGTCTCCCTCCCGGAGACGCTGGGAGAGGCGATCGACGAGCTCGCACAGTCCGAGCTCGCGAAGAAGGCGCTTGGCCGCCACATCTTCGACCGGTACGTCGAGATCAAGCGCAAGGAGTGGGACGACTACAGGGTTCAGCTCACGTCATGGGAGCTGGAGCGGTACCTCCCGGTGCTCTGAGGCCCAGAACGACCACGAGCTGCAAAAATGCAGCTCGCAGTCGGCCGTCAGTTCGTCCCGCCCGCCGCAGGGGAGGGCAGGACTCGCCGAGATTGTCCCTGCTTTCGCAGATTTTTACTAGAGGAAAGCGCGAATCGATTCGCGCTCGATGTTTAATCCCACCACGCCGCTCGAACCATCGATCTCCTGGATCGCGTTGGCGGGCACGAGGCGACGGCGGCGCGTCAAAAACCCGGAACGAACAGAGAGGGCGTCGGGAACATCTCGCGCAACGCCGTACATCGGGCACTCGACTCGGCCCACGATCTTTCCCTTCACGTCGGCCACGAGGTAGCCGATTGTCATCCGCAGGTCAGGAAAGACGGCCTCGGTCACGATGTACGACGGTACCCCCGTCGTGTGCACTTTTTGAGCGTGCGCCGTAAGGACTTTGTTAGGGACGAGCCGACGCACTCTCGGCACGATTCTGCGCACCGCCCGGATCCCCCCCTTGGCGAGGAGTCTCAGACTCGGGGACTTCGTTCCCACCCGGGGGGTGGGGCGTTCCTAGAATCGGCCGGGATGCAAGGGCACGAGCGGCACCTTCGGCTGCTCACCGAGACGATCGCGGCGGTCAACTCGACGCTCGACCTCGAGGAGGTGCTCGCCCTCGTCGCACGGAAAGTGGCCGAGGCGCTCACGACCGAGGCGTGCTTCGTCTATCTCTACGACGAAGCCGCCGACGAGCTCGTTCTTCGCGCCACCCACGGCACCGCGGTCGAGGCCATGACCCGGCGGCCGCGGATGCGGCCCGGCGAAGGGATCACCGGGACGGCCGCCTCAGAGCGGCAGCCGATCGCCATCGCCTCCGAGGCTCACCTCGACCCGCGCTTCAAAGGCTTCCCGAACCTTCCCGAGGACGAGTACGAGTCCATCCTCGCCGTGCCCATCCTCGCCCGTGACGAGCTCGCCGGAGCACTTAACGTCCGCACGGTTCACGCGCGCAGGTTTTCGTCCGAGGAGGTCGACCTCCTCGTCGCCATCGCGGGACAGGTGGCGCAGACCATCGAGCATGCCAAGCTCTACGGGGAGGCCCAAAACCGCGTCAGGGAGCTGGAGGCGCTCGCTCGGATCTCCGAAGCGGTCTCCGAGTCCCTCTACCTCGAGGAGTCGCTCGAGGCCATCGTCGGAGCCACCGTGGATGCCGTCGGCGCGACCGGCGCGGCACTCGTCCTCGAGGACGGCAACATCGCCTGGCCCGAGGGTCAGGCAGGGCAACACGCCGTCCGGATGCCGCTCCGCTGGAAGGGCCGGCACATCGGCGAGCTCGTCTGTGACCGGGAAACGCCCTTTACTGATCAGGAGCGCGCGCTCCTCGCCTCCATCGCCAATCACGCGGCGGTCGCGCTGGAGCACGGCCGGGCCGTCATGCGCGGCGTGCTCGCTCAGGAAATCCACCACCGCGTCAAGAACAATCTCCAGACCGTCGCCTCGCTCCTCCGGCTCCAGGCCCGGTCGGGCGACGGTATCGACCCGCGCAAGGCGCTCGACGACTCCGCGAATCGGATCCTGACGATCGCCGCCGTCCACGAGGTGCTCACCGAGAGCCGGCATGACGACGTGGAGCTGGACGAGCTCCTCGATCGCCTCCGCGCGATGCTCGTGCAGGGCCTCGGCACCGCCAAGCAAATCCAGACTGCCCTTCAGCCCGTCTCTCTGGCCGGCCACCAGGCGACCGCACTCGCGCTCGTCTTCAGCGAGCTGCTTCAGAACGCGCTCGAGCACGGAGGTGACACCATCCGCGTCGAGCTCGACCTCCGCGAGGGAGATGTCGTGCTCACGATCGCCGACGACGGGAGCGGATTGAGCGGCGAGCCCTCCGGCACGGGCCTCTCCATCGTCGAGGCCCTCGTGCGCGAGGAGCTGCGCGGCACCCTCGACCTCCGTTCCGGCGAGGGCCTACGCGCCGAGGTCGTCTTCCCGGCGAAGGAGCCCAGGTGAGGATCCTGATCGCCGAGGACGAGACGATCATCCGGCTCGACCTCCGTAATCTGCTCGAGGACGCGGGCCACGAGGTCTGCGCCGAGGCCCGGGACGGGCTGGAGGCTGTCGAGCTGGCCGAGTCGCAGCGGCCCGACCTGGCGATCCTCGACGTGAAGATGCCGCGGCTCGACGGGATCGAGGCCGCGCGCAGGATCCTCGACGACCGGCCGATCCCAATCGTGATGCTGACGGCGTACGGCCAGGACGAGCTCGTCTCGCGCGCGGTCGAGGCCGGAGTGTTCGGCTACCTGGTCAAGCCGTTCCGCGAGGCCGACCTGCTGCCGGCGATCGCGACCGCGCGGGCGCGGCACGAGGAGCTCGCCGCGCTCCGCGAACAGGCGGATTCGCTCGCGGATGCGCTGGCCGCCCGCAAGTCGATCGAGCGGGCCAAGGGTCTGCTGATGGAGCGGGACGGGCTGAGCGAGGAGGAAGCATTCGTCCGCCTGCGCAAGGCGAGCCAGCTCTCCGGCAAGCCGCTGAAGGTCGTCGCCGAGAGCCTGATCGCGACCTACTCCTGATTCAGGCCTGCGACATCTCGAAGAGCTGCTCCCACCGGCCGAGCAGCGTCTGGAGCTCGTCGCGCGCCGAGCGGTGGGCGGCGAGCAGCTCGACGTTGCCCCAGTCGTCCGCGAGCTGCCGCTCGATGTCGGCGACCTTCTCTTCCTGACGCTGAATGTCCGCCTCGAGGGCCTCGAGCGCGGTCGGCGCCTGCGGCCCCGCCGGAGCTGCCTTTGCCTTTGCCCTGCGCGCCTTCGGCTCGACCGGTTTCTCGGCGAGCGCCTTCTCGTCTCGCCGTCGGATGAGGTCGGCCCACCCGCCCTCGTACGACCGCAACGCTCCGTCCTCGATCGCGAGCGTCCGATGCGCGATGGCATCGAGCAGGGCGCGGTCGTGCGAGACGAGGAGGATCGTGCCGCCAAAGGCCTCGAGGGCGCCCTCCAGCGCCTCCCGGCTCTCCAGGTCCAGATGGTTCGTCGGCTCGTCGAGCACGAGGAAGTTGGCGCCGGAGGCGACGACGAGCGCCAGAGCGAGCCGGCGCCGCTCTCCGCCCGAGAGCACCGCCACCTGCTTTTGATGCTCCTCCCACCCGGAGAAGAGGAACTGGCCGAGCAGGTTCTGGGCTGCCGGCCGTGCGAGTCCCGTCGCTCCCTGCACGCAGTCAAGGACCGTGCCGCGCTCGTCCAGCTCCTGCTCGTGCTGGGAGAAGTACGCAGCCCCGACCCCGTGGCCGAGCCGGACCGATCCGCCGGCCGGGTCTCGCCTGCCCAGCATGGTCTCGAGCAGGGTGGTCTTGCCCGAGCCGTTCGGCCCGACGAGGGCCACGTGCTCACCGCGCTCGAGCGCGAAGTCGACGCTGGGCAGCAGCTCCTTGTCGCCGGCCTTGACCCCGAGGCTCGACGCCTCGACGACGGTCCTCCCGCTGCGCGCCGGGTTGAGGAAGGCGAACCCCATCGAGCGTTTGCGCGTCGAGAGCCGGTCGAGCGTGTCGGCCTCCTCGCCGCGCTCCTCCTCAAGCCGCCCGATGTGGGTGAGCTTGGCCTGCGCCTGCTTCGCCTTGCTCTTCTTGTACCGGAAGCGCTCGACGAAGCGCTCGAGGCGGGCGATGTCCCCTTCGAGGCGGTCGAGCGTTTTCTGGGAGTGGAGGGCGCGCGCCGCCTTTTCGCGCCGCCAGGCATGCCAGGGCCCCTTGAAGTACAGCGCCCGGCCGCCCGCGAGCTCGAGCACGCCGTTCGTGACCGACTCGAGAAACCAGCGGTCGTGGGCGACGAGGATCACGGCGGCGTCGAGCGAGAGGAGCTCGCGCTCGAGCCACTCGATGCTCTCGACGTCGAGGTGGTTCGTGGGCTCGTCGAGCAGGAGCAGATCGGGGTCTCCGGCGAGGGCCCGTGCGAGCGAAGCACGCGTCAGCTCTCCACCCGAGAAGGTCTCGAGGGGCCGGTCGAGCTCCGGCTCGGAGAACCCCAGCCCGCGGACGACCGCTGCAGTCCGGTCGCGCCAGGCATACCCTCCGGCGTGCTCCAGGCGCGCTTGCGCATCGGAGTACCGGCGCAGCGTCGCCTCGTCGTGCTCTCCCGCAGCCATGGCCTGCTCCAGCGAGCCGAGCTCGGCCTCGACCGCCACGAGGTCGGCGGCTCCGGAGAGCACGTACTCCCGCAAGGTCAGTCCCCTGTCCAACGGAGGACGCTGATCGTGGAGGGCCACCCTCGTTCCCTTGGAGAAGACGAGCTTCCCGCCGTCCACCGGCAACTCGCCGGCGAGCATCCGGAGCAGGGTCGTCTTCCCGGCACCGTTCGGCCCGGCAAGCGAGAGGCGGTCGCGCCGCTCGACCTTGAACGAGACGCCGTCGAACAGCGGATCGCCCGCGATCTCCTTGCGGAGCAGGTTGCCGATGACGACGGCCATGACGAGAGCGTAGAAGGCGCCGCCCGTCGAGGCCGTACCGGCTTCGCCGGCGCGGCCGACAAAGAAAAGGGGCC
>JACDAN010000017.1 GCA_013695385.1 Actinomycetota bacterium
TTTGGCCCGGAGAGCTGAGTAGCAACAGACCGATTGGACAGAACAGCTCAGGCCGTCGCGAGGGCGCGAGCCGTTCCGCTCGCGGCGTAGCTTGCAAATACGGGTCGGCTCGCCGTAGAGTTGGCACGCTCCTAACGAAAGGATCACGTGTCGATTCTTTGGATCGTCATCATCGTCATTGTTGTGTTAGCCGTTCTTGGCTACTTTGGCCGGGGACGTTTCTCTAGGTAGCCGCACCCCGTCTAGATTCGTTTCGCGAGTCCGAAACCGCCGCCATATGACGGGCGTGCGTCGTGCTGGATCGAGTTCGGCGGCGGCCGCGTCGGCCGCGTCGACATCGACTTTCTGTCAGGGCCGCAGCGCACCGGAACGCTCCGCCCACCCCTCGCCGGAGTTGGTCGCGGAAAAGCAGCACTTCGGATCGAGCCGGGGGTCGCGCTGGTTCGGACGTCCCTAGCCCGGCCTGTGCGAACATCATCGGCTCAACCGTCCGGGAGGGCTGATGTACGAGATCTTTACGTACGGTCGCTTCGAGGTGGAGCCGGAGAACGAGCACGCGTTTGTCGAGGCGTGGTCGGAGTTCGCGGCCTGGATAAGCCGGCGCCCCGGAAACCAGTCGGTGCGGCTCATGCGCGACGTCCGCAACACCGGCAGGCTCGTCAGCGTCGGGAAATGGGACGACGCCGAGGCTGTGCGCGCCTTCAAGAGCGCACCCGAATTCAAGGAGCAGCTCGGCCGTATCGTGAAGCTGGCGAAGGACTTCGAGCCGACCGAGCTTGTCACGCTGGTGAAGGGCGGAGGCGGGACGTCGGAGAGGCTCTCGCCGCCCGCCGAGCTCGAGCCAATTCACGCACCGACCTAGCGCATGAGCTCTTCGAGCGCCCGGCGGGCGCAACAGCAGTTTGGTCGATGCAAGGCCTGACACCGGGTCCGGGAGTCGTTTGCCAATGGCGGAGTTCGAGCGGCCTCGCGATCTCATCAACAACCGAGGCCTGATCGCCGATCCCGAAGCCTTCGCTCGCGACGCTAGGGCCGCATCGTGGCTTTATCTCTGCGGTGAGGAGTTTGCGTCCATGGAGGGCGGTATGTCGTATGCGAGCGTTCAGGCGGCGGCCGGCGAGTCAGAGAACATCGTTTCCGACCGCCTCGTGACCTCGATATGAACCTTGCGCGCCAGCACATTGCCGCGCTCGACCGCCTCCCTCGACCCACCTTGGTGACGTGTCGCACCGGGCCTCGCTCCTCGGCAGTCATCTATCTCTACGCCGGCCTCAAGGCCGGCGCCCGCGCCGACGAGGTCCTCGAGCGTGCCGAAGCAGACGGTGGCCGTTCGCCGCCTCCGATGAGCTGAAGGCGTGGGTCGCGCAAGGCCTCGCCAGCTCTCCTGACGCCCCGTCTGAGGAAGCCGCACCGGACTGGGCGAGTGTGCGGGAATGTGCCCCGAGCGGATAGGTTCGCGAGGTGGACGGCAAGCCCACGGTGAAGCGTATGCCGGCACTCTGGCTCGACGTCGCGGTGAAGCTTTCGCTTGTGCTCCTGCTGGCGTTCGGCGTCTTCTCGGGACTCGATCGCTTTGCGGGGCCAGCTTCCATTCGACCTTCTGCGGGAACCCTCTGAACAGAAAGGCGTCGTTGCCGTATCCCCGCACTGCACCGAGCGCCTGCCCCGAGCTCGGTCGCGCGCTTGAAGCCGATCGCTGCGAGATCTCCGTCGGTGTTTCCTTCCTCGGCCGCCTCGAACATCGTGTTCATGACCTCGACGCTGACGGCGGAGGCGTGGCGCATTAGAATCCGCGGGCCATGCCAGTCCGCAGGCGAGGAGAGTGAGGCAGACGTGGCGAAGGTCCTTTGCGTGCTGTACGACGATCCGGTTAGCGGGTACCCGCCGGCGTACGCGCGCGACGGCATTCCGACAATCGAGGGCTACCACGGCGGGCAGACCACGCCGACGCCGGAGACGATCGACTTCGCGCCGGGCGAGCTCCTCGGCAGCGTCTCGGGCGAGCTCGGCCTGCGCAAGTTCCTCGAGGAGGGCGGGCACGAACTCATCGTCACATCCGACAAGGACGGGCCGGACTCAGCCTTCGAACGCGAGCTCGAGGACGCGGACGTGGTCATCTCCCAGCCGTTCTGGCCCGCGTATCTGACTGCCGAGCGCTTCGACAAGGCGCCGAACCTCAAGCTGGCCGTGACCGCGGGGATCGGCTCGGATCACGTCGACCTCCAGGCGGCGATCGACCGTGGCGTGACTGTCGCCGAGGTCACGTACTGCAACTCGATCAGCGTCGCCGAGCACGTCGTGATGGCGATCCTCGCTCTCGTGCGGAACTACATTCCGGCGCACCAGATCGTCCTCGACGGCGGCTGGAACATTGCCGACGCTGTGTCGCGCTCGTACGACCTCGAGGGCATGCAGGTCGGCACCGTGGGCGCAGGCCGCATCGGGTCAGCGGTGCTGCGCAGGCTGAAGCCGTTCGAAGTGGGCCTCCACTACACGGATCGGCACCGGCTGCCGCCCGAGGTCGAGGAGGAGCTGGGCGTCACATACCACCCGGACGCAGAGTCGCTCGTTGCGGACTGCGACGTGGTGACGATCAACGCGCCGCTGCATCCCGAGACCGAGCACCTGTTCGACGACGACCTGATCTCGAAGATGAAGCCGGGCGCGTACCTCGTGAACACGGCGCGCGGAAAGATTTGCGATCGCGATGCGATCGCGCGTGCCTGCGAAAGCGGTCAGCTCGCCGGCTACGCGGGCGACGTCTGGTTCCCGCAGCCGGCGCCGCGCGATCACCCATGGCGCTCGATGCCGAACCACGGCATGACGCCGCACATCTCCGGCTCGAGCCTCTCCGCCCAGGCGCGCTACGCGGCAGGTGTCCGCGAGATCCTCGAGTGCTGGTTCGAGGGCAAGCCGATTCGCGAGGAGTACCTGATCGTCGACGGCGGCCGGCTCGCCGGGGCGGGCGCGCACTCGTACAGCGCCGGGGACGCCACCGGCGGCTCCGACGAAGCAGCACGGTTCAAGGATCGCTAGAGCTTCTTCGCGTACTCCTTGTACTCACTCTTGACCCGCTCGTCGGTGCCAAGAAACGCGTGCTTCGACATGTCCGGCGAATACCGGCTCGCGGGCGGCGTCCGGCCGAGTCCCTCGGCGACGCTGCGAATGTGGTGCGGCCCGGCGCCGCAGCAGACGCCGAAGTAGTTGACGCCGAGCTCGCGCGCACGTCGGGCAAACTCCTCGAGCTCGTAGCGGTTGCAGACAAAGGGATCGAGAGCGGTGGGAAAGGGTTGCTCCCCGGGGATGACGTCGCAGTCGGGATCGCGTAGGGACTGGAAGCTCGGCTGTTCCTCGGTTGTCCTGTAGGGAACAGGCAGAGCAGCCACGTAGCCGTCGACCTTCGCGCGAATCTTCTCGAGCAGCGGCAGCATCGTCTTCGGCCCGCGAATGCAGTTCAGGCCCACGACGTCGGCGCCCGCGTCCTCGAGACGCTTGCATGCATCTTCCGGCGTCCATCCATCGCGCGTGTCGGGGTCCTGATGGATCGCAAGAGTGATCACTGCGGGCAGTCCGGTCTCCCTGATCACTTCGAGGCCGATCAACGCCTCTTCGCCCCAAGAGAAGGTCTCGCCGACGATGAAATCGACACCTGCCTCGACGGCCCAGGCGACCTGCTCCTCGAACATCTCGCGAACAGCTCGGCGCGACTCGTCGTCGCCGACGAAGACGTTCGTGTTGCAGATGTCGCCTGCGAAGAGAGCGCCCGTCTCGTCGGCAACCTCTTTCGCGATCGCGAGAGCCTGCCGGTTCATCTGTTCCAACAGGTGCTCCTTGTCGATCAGCCGCAGCTTCTCCCGGTGGGCGTAGTAGGTGAACGCCTCGACCACGTCCGAGCCTGCGTGCACGAACTCGCGGTGGAGCTGGCCCACGAGCTCCGGGCGCTCGAGGACGACCTCCGGCACGAACGCCCCCGCCTGCAGGTACCCCCGACGCTCGAGCTCGAAGAGGTAGCCCTCCGCACAGATCACAGGACCACGCTCGAGCCGCTCCAGTAGGCCGAGCTTCGTCTCCGTTGCACTGTCAGGCATGCGGCCCCCGATCTCGATTTGCATTCTGCCAAAGCATCGGCCATCGTTGCACCAGCAGCAACGACAGTTGCAGATTATGTTCCCTGGATCGCTTGGAGGCAACGTGGAAGCCGCTTTCGCCGCGTCGGCAATGCGGCGAACCTCACCCGCCTACGACCGGATCGCGAGGCTGCTCGCGGCGGAGGAACCGGTCATCCTCGACGGAGGCAATGCGACGGAGCTCGAGCGCGAGCAGGCCGGCGAGCTACGCAATGCCGACCGCGGCCTGTGGGGAACCGGAGCCCTCTATCAGGCTCCGTACGCCGTCCTCGACGTCCATCGGCGCTACGTCGCTGGCGGATGCGATCTCATCTCGACGAACACCTGGGCGATTCTCGCCGCCTCCGAGCTCGAGGCGGGAGGGGTTTCCGATCGGTCGGGCCCGACGCATTGGATGGACGTCGCCCGGCTCGGGATCAAACTCGCGCGGACGGCCGTCGAGGAACAGGGTCGCGCAGGCTCGTGCGCGATCGCATTCAGCGTCAACGGCGACGTCGACGGCGAGCAGCGACTCGGAACGCTGCGACTACTCGCCCGGGTCCTGGAGAGCGACCCGCCCGACCTCATCCTCATGGAGACGATGTCGCTGATTCGTGAAGACCTGACGATGCGCGCGGTCGAGACCGCGCTCGGCACCGGTCTGCCCGTTTGGCTGAGCTTCCGGCGCTGCCGTCACGGCGTCTGTGGCGTCTACGGTCAGCATTGGGGAGGGCCCGAGGGGGATCTCTTCGGCCGAGCGGCCAGGGAGTTCGAGAGCCTCGGCGTCTCGGCGCTCCTGATCAACTGCCTGCCGCCAGAGCATGTTGACGGGATGCTGCCGTGGCTCCGGGACTTCACGGATCTGCCGCTCGGCGTCTATCCAAACCTCGGCTACTTCTCCGATTCCGGCTGGAGGTTCGACGAGCGCGTAGGCCCGGACGAGTACGCCCAGCTGGCATTGCGCTGGCGAAGTGAGGGAGCGCAGATCATCGGCGGTTGCTGCGGCACCTCTCCCGCGCACATTGCCGCGGCCCGAACGAAGCTTCTCGGCACGAAGCCGGGACGGCCGCGCAGCCTGCCTCTTCCCGACCCGGTGCAGACGGCGGACCTACCGGCGCGCGTGCCCCCGCCGTGGACGGACAAGAATGGGCGAGCGATCTATCCGCTGTCCTTCCCCGAGCTGACCTTCGACCCGGATGTCTTCGTACCGACGGTCGGCAGCATGCTCGTCTGGGAATTCCTGCTGCGGCACCAGCTCGGTGCCGGCAAGCGATGCCTGGACGTCGGCTGCGGAAGTGGATTGCTCGCCACCCAGCTCGCCCTCAACGGAGCGGAGCGCGTGCACGCGATCGACATCCAGCGCGAAGCCGTGGCGAATACCCTCGCAAACGCCTTCCGGAACGGAGTCGCAGAGCGAGTGACGGGAGCCGAGGTCGATCTCTACATGTTCGAGCCGAGCGATCGTTACGACGTCGTCGTCGCAAGCCTCTATCAGATGCCCGTCGACCCATTCGAGCAGTTCACCGGTCATCGACCTCTGGACTACTGGGGCCGAAACCTCGTCGATCACCTACTGGAGCTCCTCCCGCACCTTCTGGAGAAGGACGGCCGGGCCTACGTGATGCAGCTCTCGATCCTGAGTCAGCTCCAAACGGCAGAGCTCCTGGAAGGGCTCGGGCTCACGAGCCGGGTCGCCGACCTCGGCTTTTTCCCCTTCACACCGGTGTTCAAGCGAAATGCCGAGCAGATTCGGCGCGTCGAGGAGCTCTCGGACGCGTTCCACCTCACTCTGGGGAGCGAGGACGTGATGGCCGCGTACGTCCTCGAGATCGGACACGCGACTTGAGCACCTTGAACTTCTGGTTAAAAGCGGAGTAGGGTCGCAACAGTGGTTGCTGAGGAAGCAACAAGCCTGCGTCGCGGTTTGGCGATCCTGTTCGCCCTCGAAAGCGAAGGCTCGGCGGAAGTGCACGGGCTCGGGGTCACTCGCATCGCCGAGCTCGTCGGACGGGAGAAGAGTCAGGTCTCCCGCTCGCTCAAGGTCCTCGCCCAGTACGACCTGGTCGACCGGGATCCCCAGACGCTCCGGTACCGCCTGGGCTGGCGTCTCTTCATGCTCGCCGGTCGAGCAGGTGAGGCGCAGTTGCTTGCCGCCGCAGTCCCGGTGCTCAAGCAGCTCGGCCGCGAGCTCGACGAAACGGTGCACCTCTCCGTGCTCCAGGGCGCCGAGGTCATGACCGTCCTCTCGGAGACACCCAGTCGAGTTGTCCAGGCCGCGGGCCGGATCGGCCAAACTGTGCCGGCCTACTGCACGTCTTCGGGACGCGCTCTCCTCTTCGATCACGAACTCCCCGATCTCGTCGAGCTGCTCGGTCAGGTCGATTTCGACTGTCCGGGCCCGAATACCCCGGAAGACATCGAGGAGTTGGCGCGTCGCATCGCGACTGCCCGCCGCGGGGGCTTCGCGATCGTCGACGAGGAGTTCGAGCCCGGCCTCGTTGCGGCCGGCGCACCCGTGCGGAACTTCCGAGGCTCGATCGTTGCCGCGGTCAACGTCTCCGGGCCGAAGTTTCGCTTCGTCGACGGGCTGGAGGCAGCGGGCCGCGCGGTCAAGGCCGGCGCAGAGCGCATCTCGGTCCTCCTCGGATGGCCCGGCGTGGAGGGGAGGAAGAGCGCGTGAGGGACTTCCTCGACTACCTCGACTTTCGGAAGGGCCACATCTACGACCTCGCCGTCGAGCACGTCAAGATCGTTCTCGTCGCCATCGCGATCGCGACGGCGATCTCGATCCTGATCGCGATCCTCACCTACCGGAGCGCTCGAATCGCCGCGATCGTGCTCGGCATCCAGGGCGCCTCGCTCACCGTTCCGTCCCTCGCCCTGTTCGGGCTGCTCATCCCCTTCGTCGGCCTGGGTTACAGGCCGGTGCTGGTCGCGCTCGTGATCTACGCTCTCTTGCCGATCACGCGCAACACGATCACGGGCCTCCGCGGAGTCGACCCCGCGATCATCGAGTCCGCCCAAGGAATGGGGATGGGGAGGCTGCGCCGGCTGTTCCGGATCGAGTTGCCGCTGGCCTGGCCCGTCATCCTGACCGGGATCCGCGTCTCGACGGTGATGACGCTCGGTATCGCCGCGATCGGCGCCTACGTCAACGGGCCTGGGCTGGGGGAGGACATCTTCGCCGGCCTGTCGCGGATCGGGACACCGACGGCGGTCCACCTGGCGCTCGGAGGGACGCTGGGCGTCGTCGTGCTGGCGATGCTCTTCGACGCGTTCTACGTCGTCGTCGGGAAGCTGACGATCTCGAAAGGAGTGAGATGAGCGGAAGCGCCGAACCGATGATCAGGCTCGAAAACCTGACCAAGCGTTTTCCGGGGCAGAAGCAGCACGCGGTCGACGACCTGACGCTGGACATCCCCGACGGCGAGATCGTCATCCTCGTCGGGCCTTCGGGAAGTGGCAAGACGACGACGCTCCGGATGATCAATCGCCTGATCGAGCCGACGTCGGGGAAGATCTTCCTCGAAGGCGAGGACGTCACGCGTGTCAACGCCGACAAGCTGAGGCGGCGCATGGGCTACGTCATCCAGCAGATCGGCCTCTTCCCGCACGCAACGATCGCCTCCAACATCTCGACCGTCCCGCGCATGCTGGGCTGGAAGAGGAAGCGGATCGCTGCGCGTGTCGACGAGTTGCTCGAGATGGTAGGCATGGATCCTTCCATCTACGGAAAGCGCTACCCGAAGGAGCTCTCCGGCGGGCAGCGCCAGCGCATCGGTGTCGCGCGCGCGATGGCGGCTGATCCGCCGGTCATCCTGATGGACGAGCCGTTCAGCGCGATCGACCCGATCACGCGCGGGCGGCTGCAGAACGAGTTCCTCCAGCTCCAGACCGAGATCCGCAAGACGATCGTCTTCGTCACACACGACATCGACGAGGCGATCAAGATGGGCGACCGGATCGCGATCCTCGACGACCAGTCACACGTCGCCCAGTACGACACGCCGGCGACGATCCTGACCGCGCCGGCGAACCGCTTCGTCGAGGACTTCATCGGCGCCCGCGCATCGCTCAAGCGGCTCAACCTGACCCGGCTCAGCGACGTCGAGCTCATCCACTGGCCGACGGCGGAGCTCTCCACCGACCGGGAATCGGTTCGCGAGGCACTGCTTCGCTCGGACAAGGGCTCGGTGCTCTTGCTCGACGAGAATCACCGTCCGCAGCGCTGGATCAATGCGATGGACATGGAGCACACCGACACGCCGCTTGCCGAGGTGGGCCTGCCTGCGACACCGGCCATCGATGAGCAGGCGACGCTCTACGACGCGCTGAACGAGATGCTGACCTCGCTGCAGGGCGCGGCGGCGGTGGTGGACGCGGACGGGGTCTACCGGGGCGTGATCGACATCGAGACGATCGCGGCGGCGATCAGGACGATGCGCGCAGAGGCTCGTGAGCGGTACCGGGGCGAGGCGCCCGAGGCTCGTGAGACCGAGCCGACCGAGATGACCTCGTGACGGGAGACGGGTCGAGAGCGTGACGGTCGTCGACCAGAAGAGCCGGCCGATCGCCGAAGAGCCGGTCACACAGCTCGGAGGCGTCGCAGCGGCACCGCGCCTTCCTGCCGACCTCAGGGTGCGGGCCGGCTTGCCGCGCGCTCTGGGCTATCTCGCCATGCCGACCTTCCTCTCGCTCGTCTGCATCGGGCTCTACGTCTACGTGAACCGACGCGAGCTCGATGCGATCGAGCAGCGCACCCTCAACAAGGAATATCTCACGGACAGGATCATCGAGCACATCAATCTGGCGGCGGTGTCGACGGTGGTCGTGCTCGCTCTCGCGATACCGCTCGGGATCCTCGTGACCCGTCCGATCACGCGCTTCCTGACGCCGTTCATCCTGGCCATCGCGAACATGGGCCAGGCGATCCCGTCGGTCGGGCTCCTCGTCCTGTTCACGCTCACGATCGGAATCGGATTCAGGCCCGCGGTGATGGCGCTCGTCGCCTACTCGGCCCTGCCGATCCTGCGCAACACGATGGTGGGCTTGCAGCAGGTCGACCCGGCGCTGATCGAAGCCGGCCGCGGAATGGGGATGACGAAGTTGCAGGCACTCGTTCGGATCGAGCTGCCGCTCGCCGTTCCCGTCATCCTCGCCGGCGCGAGAATCGCACTCATCCTCAACGTCGGCGTGGCCGTGCTGGGCGCGTTCACGAACGCCGGCACGCTCGGCGATCTCATCATCAACGGTCTCGCGCTTGACCGTGACCCAGTTCTCATCACGGGCGCAGTTCTGACCGCGGTTCTGGCCCTGAGCATCGACTGGCTCGCGAGCATCGCCGAGGACGTTCTGACACCAAGGGGGCTCTAGCCATACACAACCTCGTAAGCATCCTGTACCGACTCACAGAAGGGGGTTCTCGGCACATGCGATTCACGAAGGGCAAGACTGCGATCCTGGTGGGACTCGCCGCCACACTCGTGGCGGTGGGGGCTACGGTCGGTGCTGCCAGCAGCGCCGCCAGATGCACGATCAAAGGCACAGCGAAGGCGGACGTCCTCAAAGGCACGAGCAAGGCGGACGTCATCTGCGGGCTCGGAGGAAACGACAAGCTCAGCGGGCTCGGCGGGAAAGACACGCTGCTGGGCGGCGCAGGTAACGACAACCTGAACGGCGGGGCGGGAACAGACGTCTTGAATGGCGGTAGAGGCAAGGACAGTGCGCTCGCCGATCCGGAGGACAAGGTCATCGCGGTCGAGACCGTCAGGTACACACGTCCACTGCTCTCCCAGTTCAGCTTCAAGGGAGCCAAGTTCACGATCGGCTCGAAGAAGTTCACCGAGCAGGTCATCCTCGGACAGATCGCCAAGAAGGCGCTCGAGTACACGGGTGCGAAGATCGACGACCAGACGAACCTGGGCGGGACGTCGGTCAACCGTACGGCCCTCACCTCGGGGAAGATCGACATGTACTGGGAGTACACGGGGACGGGGTGGATCGTCCACCTGAAGCACACCGATCCGATCCCGAACAGCCTGAAACAATGGCAGGCGGTCAAGCGGGAGGACGCCGCGAACGGCGTGGTCTGGCTGCCGCGGGCACCATTCGACAACACGTACGCGTTCGCCGTCCGCAAGGAAGCCGTCGCCAGGTTCGGCGTCCGCAAGATCTCCGACTTCAAGACGCTGATCCGGACGAAGCCCAAAGACGCGACTCTCTGCGTGGGGACCGAGTTCTCGACGCGAAACGACGGCCTACCCGGCGTGGAGAAGAAGTACGGGTTCAAGTTCCCGCCGGGCAACATCGTCAAGGTCGACGAGGGCCTCATCTACAAGCTGACCGACGAAGGCAAGCAATGCAACTTCGGCGAGGTCTTCGCTACGGACGGCCGCATCGAGGGACTCGGCCTGTTCGTGATCAAGGACGACAAGCAGTTCTTCCCGATCTACAACCCGGCGCTCAACGTTCGCGCGAGCGTCTTCCAGAAGTACCCCCGGCTGGCGAGGATGTTCCAGCTGATCTCCCTGCAGCTCACGAACAGCCGGATGTCGAAGATGAACGCCGATGTCGACGTCAGGGGCAAGTTCCCCGAAGAGGTCGCGAAGACGTTCCTGAAGCAGTACAGCCTCACGAACTAGGAATCGGCCGTCACGACAGGCGCCCGCCTCTGAGTGGGCGCCTGTCGTGCAGCATCGGGTTGCGTGGGCATTTTCCTCATCGTCACCGAGCACCGCGGATTCCTCGACGAGGCCCGCCTCCGTGCATATGAGCGGGTTCGCCGACGGCTCGAGACGGTCGCCGCGACGACTGTCAGCCGGAGCCATTACGCCGAGGTCGAGGACATCCAAGACTGCGATGCCGTCGTGCTGAGCGGATCCTCCGCGCCGTGGGCGACACACGACGAGAGGATGCTCGAGCGGTTAGGAGAAGCGGTGCGTGCGTTCGACGGCCCGGTTCTCGGTATCTGCGCCGGGATGCAGTTGCAGGCGATGTTCGCGGGAGGCTCCGTGAGCCGTGCGCAGAGGGAAGCCGCGACCGGCTTTGCGCCGGTCGAGGTCGTTGACGAGGGCGACCTGCTTCGCGGACTCGCTCCGCAGATCACGGTCTACCACCGCCACACCGACGAGGTCACGAGCGTGCCGAAGGGCTTCCGCGTGGTCGCGCGCAGCGCTCAGTGCGAGGTGGAGGCGATCGTCGACCCGGCTCGGCGCTGGTGGGGGACACAGTTCCATCCCGAGGAGTTCTCGCCCTCCCACCCCGACGGCGAGCGCGTGCTTCGTAACTTCTTCGAGCTGGCGCGCGTCAGGTAACAGGCTGCCAGCCGAGCGCCGACGAGATCGCGCTCGCGCGCTCGCGCAAGGGCTCGACGGCGGCGCGCATCGTCTTCGCGGTGAACCGCGTCGAGGGACCTTGCACCCCGACGATCGCGACGAGCGTTTCGTGGCTGTCCCAGATGGGCGCCGCGACCGCGTTCAGATCTTCCTCCCGCTCACCCACCGAACGCGCCCAACCAGCCGCGCGCACCCTGTCGACCTCGGCCGTGAGCGCGGCCCGCCCGATGATCGTTCGCGCGGTGAAGGCCTCCAGCTTCCCCGGTGGCAGCTCGCGGTCGCCGAAAGCGAGCATGACCTTTCCTGTCGCGGTGGCGTGGCCCACGCTCGGCCGGCCGAGCTGCGCGACACTTTGGACGGACGACGGACTCTGCACGAAATCGATCGTGATCGCGTTGCGTTCTCCCGGAGCCGAGAGCGTGGCCGTCTCATCCGTGATCGCGACGAGCGCGCGCAGATGCGGACGCGCAATCGTGCGTAGATCGAGGCGCTCCAGCACTGCGTTGCCGAGCTGCACGAGGCGGAGGCCGAGACGATACTGCCCGGTGCCGGCCACGTGCTCCACGAGACCCGCGGCAGCAAGCGTCGCCAGGAGGCGCGAGACCGTGCTCGCGTTGATGCCCGTGCGCCGCGCAACCTCGTTGGTGCCCAGCTCCTGCTCGCCGTCCGCGAGAGCGTCGAGCACGGCAAGCGCGCGGGTGACGGCGGCGACGTGGCGATGCGCTGGTTGACCGGTCCGCGGCATGGTAAGCTGGCCGTTGATTTTGACACGCAATTGCCGCGAAGGCAATTAACGTGACGCTGCCGGACTCATCGCCATACGTCGTCGTCGGAGGGGGCGTTCACGGCCTGTCCAGCGCGTACCACCTCGCGCTCGAGCTGGAGCGCAGCGGCTCCGGCTCCGGAAAGGACGTGATTGTCCTCGAGAAGAGCCGGATCGGCGCCGGCGCGTCCGGCATCGCCTGCGGCGTCGTGCGAAACTTCTACTTCTCGCCGGCGATGGCGGAAGTGATCCGCGTCTCCGTCGAGCTGTTCGAGTCCGATCCTGTTGGCTTCGGCTACCGCCCGGTGGGTTACATCGCGGCGGTACCCGAGGTTCAGGCCGAGGACTGCGTCGCGATCCAGGGGCGGCAGGCGGAGATCGGATATAGCTCCGATATCGTTCTCGGCGAGAGCCGTTGTCAGGCGCACATGGAGGCGATCTTTCCCGACTGGAACGGTGACGGGATCGAGGCCGTGCTGCACGAGCGACAGGGCGGCTGGGCGGCGACGAGTCAGACTGTCGAGAACCTTGCGCGCCTCGCTCGGGCCAAGGGAGTGCGGATCTTTGAAGGGGTCGAGGTCACCGGGATCGACTTGCACGACGGTTCCGTGCACGCGGTGGAGACGAGCGCGGGCTCCGTCGAGACCGATCTTCTCGTCGCCGGGCCCGGACCCTGGGCCGGCCATCTGTGGCGCCTGCTCGAGCTCGAGCCGGAAGTCCGGACGAACGGCGAGCGGCGCCCGATCGTCACCTACTGGAAGCTGCAGGAGGGTGACTACTGGCTCGACGACGTCGAGCTCACCGACGCGAAAGGGAACGAGCCGCCGGTCGTGCATCTCGACCACGTCCTGCCGCTGCGCTCCGATCGCGACGGAGGAGTAATCGAAGACGGCCCGTGGGGCATCTACTACAAGATCGGCCGGCGCGGCTTCGGCGTTCAGGGAGGTGGCGTCCCGATCGAGCTCGGCACGGACGTCGAGCTCGAGCCCTACGGACACGAGAACCCCGACCACATCGTCGGAGACGAGTTCACCGACTACTTCACGGCCGGGCTCGCGTGGGCACATAAGCGCTTCCGCGGGAAGGGGCGGGAGTGGCACGTCGACCCCCACGGTGGGATCGGCGCGTTCACACCGGACAACTATCCGATCGTGGGTTTCGTACGCCCGAACGCGTATGTGATCATGGACTCGAACCACGGCTTCAAGATGATCGGGATGGGGAAGCTCGCGGCGCGCGACATCGTGGGCGGCGGAGAGAGTAGGCTCGAGCCGTTCCGTCTCTCGCGTTACGAGGCCGGCATCACGCACGCCGTCTCGAACTCGCCGTATCCCTGGAACTAGTGGGGACGTGAGCCCGCGCGCGGCCGGTGGCTGCCTCTGTGGTGCGGTGCGGTACCAGGTAAACGGGCCGCTTCGAGATGTGATCTTTTGCCACTGCACGCGTTGCCGGCGAACGCACGGGCACTTCGCCGCGTACACGGCCTGTGCTCGGGACGACCTCGAGCTCGTCGAGCAGCGTAGTCTCCGGTGGTACGAGTCCGACGAGAGACGGCGCGGCTTCTGCAACGAATGCGGAGCCAGTCTCTTCTGGGAACGCGCAGGGCGCCCGACGATCAGCATCTCTGCGGGAACGCTGGACGAACCGACGGGGCTCAGCCCGGGAGAGCACATCTTTGTCGCCGACGCCGGCGACTACTACGAGCGTCCGCCCTCGCAGTAGGCTCGCGCCACGCGAGGAAGGTCGTTCTCCGCGTGGGCTGCAAATCGCCTGAACTTTGCCTCGACGATCTCCGCCCAGTGCGGGTCGTCCGACTCGCCCGGGGGTTCGGTCGGGCTCGAGGACGACGAGAGACCCTCGGACTTCTCGACTGTCACGGTCGCCAGACGACGAGCCGGAAACGCCGAGCTGAACGTTGGATCCACCTCGATCTCGACACGGGAGAGAAGGTCTCTTGCGAGTGGATCCGCCAGTCCAGGCTCTAGCACATGCTCGACGGAGAAGTCGCCGTGCGCGAGCGCAACTGCCACCGGCCAGACGAGGCTGTACTGCGCCTCTTCCGTCGTCATCGGCGACCGGCGCGCGATCACGGCGGCCTCGGCAAAGGTCCGCACGATCACCCGGACGATCTCGCCGGGCCGGAGGTCCGTCTCAGCGCGGAGCGTGAGCGAGGCCTCGACCGCGGGATGGCTCCAGCGGCAGCACGGGAACTTTTTCACGTAGACGTCGCCGACGCACCATCGTTCCCCGACGTCGATCGCCGAACCGCGCTCGAGCAGCTCGCTCGAGCTCGCAGTGAAGCCGTTCCGCGCCAGCAGGGCGGAGGAGACGCCGATGAACGCGCCCCAGCCGCATGCGTCCTTCGTCATCGCCGGATCGCTCACCGAGCGCAGAACCGGCGCGATCGGCGCGTGATACTCGGCGAGCCCCAGCGAATCGCGAGCCTCCCGCTCGTCGAATTCCAGCAGGTGCGCGGCGGCGGCCGCGGCCCCGAGTGCGCCCCACGCGCCCGACGCGTGGTATTCGGTGCTGCGCCTGTGCAGGTCGACCCCCGCGCGGATTGCGATCTCGTAGCCGACCGCGACGGAGGTGAGGAGCTCTTGGGGCGTCGCGCCGGTCAGTTCCGCGACGGCGAGCGCCGCCGGCACGACGTTCGCGCCGGGATGCCCCTTGACGAGACGATGGCCGTCGTCGAAGTCGAGAGCGTTCGCGAGCACACCATTGGCGAAAGCAGCTCCCGGCGCGGACGCACGTCCGCCGTCGAAGAGCAACGTGGCGTCGTCCCCAGCATGCTCGGTCGCAGCGTGGTGAGCTGCGATCTCGGCAGTCGGCGTTTCGCGTCCCGCCAGCGAAACGGCGATGAAGTCGCGAAGTAACGAGGCGATGCGAGAGCGGATGTCAGGCGGGACGTCGCTCCAGGTCAGCCCGAGGACGAAGTCGATCACTCGTCGAGCCGGCTCGACGAGTTGCGGAGAAGTGCCCGCGCCTTCTTCACACGCGGATCGTCACCAGCGGAGCCGAGGTTGGCGAGAACGAGTCGCGCGGCGGCCCGTTGTCCCGCTTCCGCAAGCTCCACCGCTGTTTCGGCGTCGGCCGCGGCGCCTCGAGCAGTCTCGCCCATCAGCGTATCCGCGAGCGCCGCTGTCTGAGCCGCGGTCTCCGCGATCGCCAGCGGAACGTCTGTCGCGCGCGACAGAGCCCTCGAGCGTTCGTCCGGGCCGGCGGCGAGCAC
>JACDAN010000018.1 GCA_013695385.1 Actinomycetota bacterium
ACCTCGCCCTGATCGTTCAGCAGCGGGCCGCCCGAGTTACCGCGGTTGATCGCAGCGTCGGTCTGGATCACGTGGTCGATCGGATAGCCGTTCGGGGCGGTGATCGTGCGCTCCTGGACGGCGCTGACGATGCCCGACGTGGCGCTGCGATCGAGCCCGAAGGGGTTGCCAATCGCAACCACGGAATCGCCGACCCGCACGTCGTCGGAGTCGCCGAGGTCGAGCGGCGTGAGGCCGCGTGAGCTCGCCTCGACGCGAAGGACGGCCAGATCCGTCGAGGGATCGCTGCCGACGAGCTTCGCGGTCAGCGTGTCCTGGTTCGAGAAGCTGACCTCGATCTCGTCCGCGCCCTCGATCACGTGGTAGTTCGTGACGATATGACCGGTCTTGTCGATCACGAAGCCCGAGCCGAGCGCCTGCGCGGGGACCTGCGGCACGGGCTCGGTGGACGGAAAGGCGCTGACCCGGTCGGGCTCCCGCGTCTTCGACGTGATCTGAACGACGCCCGAGGCGGCGCGCTTGTAGATCTCCGCGATCGAGAGGGCGGCTCCGGTCGGGGCGGAGGCGGAATCGAAGGAGGCTGTGCCACGTTGGACGACGGTCGTCGTCGTCCCGCCTCCGAGCCCACCGGTGAGAGCGACCCCGCCGAGCGCGACGAGACCGCCGAGCACTGCGACGCCGACGAGCCCCGCGACGCGCGAGAGAAGGGTCAATCGCTTCATGCCCCTTGTTGTATCCCGTTCGTCTTAACGAACGCTAAGAGCCGCGTTAAGGCTCCATTGTGCGACTGCGTTGATTTCAGAGCGACGCGGTCTTGACCGTGTCGTCCCGCTCCCGCCCGAGCGCCTCGTCGAGCCGCTGCCGCAGCTCGCCGCTCGCGTGCAGCTCCTCCACGATGTCCGCGCCGCCGATCAGCTCGCCCTTGATGAAAACCTGCGGAATCGTCGGCCAGCCGGAGAGCGCGGAGAGCTCCTGGCGGATCTTCGGGTCGGGCAGCACGTCGACCGTCGTGACCGGGGCTCCGGCCGAGCGGAGCGCACGCAGCGCGCGGTCGGAGTTGCCGCACATGATGAATTCGGGCGTCCCCTTCATGAAGACGCTCACCGGCTCGGTGGAGATGATCTGCTGGATCTGCTCGCGCAGCTCGCTCACGGTCTAGCTCCCTTCGGAATGTGCTGTGGTCCTGATGCGAAGCTCGTGGATCGATCCGTCTGCGAGCGGCTCCGCGAGCGCGTCGTAGACAAGGCGATGCTGCTCGACCAGCGAGAGGCCGGCGAAGCGGCCGCTGGAGACCGTCACCTGAAAGTGATCGCCGCCCCCCGTCCGATCCTCGACCGCGAGCTCGCCCGCGTCGGGAAACGCGCTACGAAGAAGCGCCTCGAGCGGCTCGGTCGCGGTCACGCGATCATCGTAGCCACGCCCCGGCCACATTCGGCGAGAGGCCTCCGACGCGGTACGTTTGACAGGGTGGGATCGACAGTGTGAAGCGGCTCGTCCTCGGCCTCGTACTCCTCGCGCTCGCAACTCCTGCCGACGCCCACGCCTCGACCCCGCTGCCCTGGTGCGGCACCGATATCTCGGCGCTCGACAGGGCGCCGGACGCATCCGCGGGTTTCTCGGTGCACGTGATCTACGCGATCCCGCCGGGAGCGCCCGACCGCTTCGGGGAGTGGGCGCCGCGGCTCGCCGGCGACGCGGCGGCGATCGAGGCCTGGTGGCGCAGCCAGGACGCGGCTCGCGCCCCACGATTCGACCTGCACCCGTTCCCCTGCGCCAGCGTCTTCGGAACGCTCGACCTCTCACGCGTCCAGCTGTCTGCCGGCGTGGGCGACATCCGCAGCGCCTTCTCGACGATCCGCCTCCTGCTCGGGCGCGAGCAGGGTTTCCGCCAGTCCGAGAAGGTCTATCTCGTCTACTACGACGCCCCGACGGGCCAGATCGGACGGGAGCGTGTCTGCGGCCAAGCAGCCACGGAGAGAGCGGGAGTCTCGGCCTTCGCCGTCGTCTTCCTCGACTCGTGCGGCTCCGACGACGCGGACGAGGTGCGTCCGATCGTGGCGGCACACGAGTTGATCCACGCGCTCGGCGCCGTCGATGCCACCGCAGCGCCGAACGGCTGCTCCGGCGGGCACGTCTGCGACAGCACCAGCGACCTGATGACCGCCACCCTGCGCGACGGCCCGCTGGAGTCGCGCGTCCTCGATTCGGGGCGGAACGACTACTACGGCCACGCCGGCAGCTGGGACGATCTGCAGGACTCGCGCTTTCTCGAGCGCCTCGACTCGGCCGACCGCGTCGCGCCATCGGTTCCCGCGGCGCCAACGATCACGAGCGACCGCTTCGGCACCGTGCGCTTCTCGTGGAGCCCGTCGACCGACGACGTCGGCCCGGTCTCATACCGCGTCTCGAGGGACGGCATCTTCTTCGAGGAGGTCGAGCGCAGCTCGGCGCTCCTCGAGGCTCTGCTCGGGAGCACGAGCACCTACTCGGTCCGGGCAGCCGACGCCGTCGGGCGCCTCAGCGCTCCTGTCTCGGTTCGCTTCACCGCCGGTCTCGGCATCGTCGACGCGAGTGGGTTGCTCGTGCGCGACACCGTCCCGCCTACGCCGGTGACCAAGGTCGCCGTCCGGAAGCTCGGCACCCGGGTGGTGCTCACCTGGGCGCGCGCGCTGGACGGCGTCGGTCTGAGCGGATACCGCGTCAGAATCGGGGCTCGCACGCTCTCGACCTCCCGGGAGAGGTTGTCGGTCCAGCGGAGCCGTGTGACGGGCCCGATCACGATCGCCGCGGTCGATCGCGCGGGCAACGTGGGGCCGGCCGCCACCGTTCCGCTTCGCCGGCTCCGCTAGGAGTTTCGTGCACGGTTCGGCGCGGAACGAGCGGCGGATGACCGAGTTCGGCTACTGGCTGTCGTCGGAAGAGCACAAGCCTCTCGACCTCGTGGCGAACGCGCGCCGCGCAGACGAGGCGGGCTTCGGCTTCGCGATGATCTCCGACCACTTCCACCCCTGGATCGACGCGCAGGGACAGAGCGGCTTCGTGTGGAGCGTGATCGGCGGAATCGCGGCGACGACCGAGCGGATCCGGCTCGGCACCGGCGTGACGTGCCCGATGATCCGGACTCACCCGGCGATCGTGGCGCACGCGGCCGCGACGTGCGGCGCCATGATGGACGGGCGCTTCTTCCTCGGCGTGGGCACCGGCGAGAACCTGAACGAGCAAGTGACCGGCGCGCGCTGGCCGGCGCCGGACGAGCGGGTCGAGATGCTCGAGGAATCGATGGAGGTGATGCGACTGCTCTGGCAGGGCGGCGAGCACACGCACCGCGGCAAGCACTACACGGTCGATCACGCACGGCTCTACACGCTGCCCGACGAGCCGCCACAGATCGCAGTCGCAGCCGCGAACCCGAAGGCAGCCGAGCTCGCGGGCCGCCTCGGCGACGCGCTCGTGAACACGAGTCCGGACGCCGAGATCGTCGAGGCCTACCGCTCTGCGAGCGGCGACGGGCCGCGCTACGGGCAGGTCCGGCTGTGCTGGGCCGAGGACGAGGAGCAGGCAAAGCAGACCGCGTTCGAGCTCTGGCGGCACAGCGGCCTGGGCGGAACGATCAACCAGGAGCTGCCGCGGCCCGCCGATTTCGGCGCCGTCGCTAAGAGCGTCACGCTCGAGATGGCGACCGAGGAGATCCCGTGTGGCCCCGATCCGGAGCCGGTCGTCGAGCAGGTGCGCGAGTGGGAGCAGGCCGGCTTCGACCACATCTCGCTCCACCAGGTCGGCCCCGACCAGGAGGGCTTCTTCCGCTTCTGGGAGGAGGAGCTCCGCCCCCGCCTCTAGCTCGTACGTCGGATGGGCAAGAACGCCAGGAGTTGATCTCTACGGGGTTGCCATCCTTCGGGCACGCGTTCGATCAGACCCATCTCGCGGAGCTTGTTGATATCACGGCTTAGCATTCGTTCAGTCCCGCTGTACGCGATCGTCAACTCAGGTGAAAGGCGTGGCAGGTACATGCGCGGGACTGGTTCATCAAGCGTGGACAATTCGAGAACGAGACGCCGCTGCCGCTCGCGTGCAGCTGTGTGCGTATGCCCGAATGTCTCGTAGATGAACTGCTCCCAGCGATCATCAAATTGCTGAGCCTTGACGTACTCAAGCTGACTCCTGATCCCGTCTACGAACCCGCGTATGGCATAGCGAAGGAAGGGCATCACGTCGCCGCCGGATGCGCTCGCCTGGTCGAGTTGGCGGTAGTACTCGGAACGTGTCTCGTTGTAGTGGTTGCTCATTAGGTGAGCTGCGGGCATCGGCATTCCGGCAGCTAGGAGTATCTGCAGCTCCATGAGTCGAGCGGTTCTGCCGTTTCCGTCCCCAAACGGATGGATCCAGGCGAGGTAGAGATGCGCGATCACCGCCTTTAGCAAAGCCCAAGGAATCTCCCACTCTGCGTTCGGCGGCGCAAAATCTGGGCCTTCAAGCCATTCACAGAGCTCCTCAAGCAAGAGATCGCAGTCTTCCGCTGGAGCTCCGCGATATCTGCCGACCGTTACCGAGTGAATGCGGGTCTGCCCCGGACGTACATCGGGATCGAGTCCCAGCTCCTCCAGCACCTGCTCGTTGAACTGCCGGATAAGCGGCACCGTTAGTGCGCCAGATCCGCCAGCGATGAGATGATCTTTGATGGCGTTACAGGCGTTCACGACGTTGACGACCTCACGCACGAGGTACTCCTGAGAGGGTGGTACGCGTAGCGTCCCAGCCACAATCTGTTGAGCGTCATCCTCTGACAGGGTGTTCCCCTCGATTGCAGTAGTCGCGTGCGCACCTTTTGCGAGAAACAGCTGATTCATCTCGGTCGCAACTTCTGGTTTCAGCAAAGAGCCAGCAAGATGCTCGGTTTTCGAACGCGCCTCCCCCAGCAGGATCCAGAACTCCGCCCCTGCGCGGCGTAGGTCGATACTGAACCGGATCCAGGGATGGGACCTTCTATAGGCACGCTCGTCTGTCCCTTGCATATGTCCATCCTACCACTCGCTAAAATGGCTTGATTGAGGCTCTCCTTGTAAGTTTCCCCCCGTAATGTCCATATCGTGTGTCCATAGGTCGGGGACCAGGAAGAGGCGCGGTTCCGATAGTTTCGAGGCGATGGCTGCCGACTCGTTCTCCGCCCGCTCGACGCTCACCGTCGGCGGCGGCGAGTACGAGATCTTCCGGCTGGACGCGCTGCAGTCCCGCTTCGACATCGCGCGCCTTCCCTACACCCTTCGCATCCTGCTCGAGAACGTCCTCCGCACGGGCACGGATGTAGACGTCGAGGCCCTGGCCACCTGGGTGGCGGCCGACGAGCCCAGTCGCGAGATCTCGTTCTCGCCCGCGCGTGTCCTGCTTCAGGATTTCACTGGCGTCCCGGCCGTCGTCGACCTCGCCGCGATGCGGAACGCGATGGCCGACCTCGGCGGCGAGCCGGGCAAGATCAACCCGCTGATCCCGGTCGAGCTAGTGATCGACCACTCGGTCCAGGTCGACGAGTTCGCGACCCGCTTCGCGTTCGCGCGCAACGTCGAGGTCGAGTTCCAGCGCAACCGCGAGCGCTATGCGTTCCTGCGCTGGGGCCAGGAGGCGTTCCGCGACTTCAAGGTCGTGCCGCCCGGAACCGGCATCGTCCACCAGGTGAACCTCGAGTACCTGGCGCGCGTGATCGAGACTCGCGACGGCCAAGCCTTCCCCGACACCCTCGTCGGCACCGACTCGCACACGACGATGGTGAACGGGCTCGGCGTGCTCGGCTGGGGCGTCGGCGGCATCGAGGCCGAGGCCGCGATGCTCGGCGAGGCGATCTCGATGCTCGTACCGCAGGTGGTGGGTTTCCGGCTGAACGGCAAGCTGCGAGAGGGGGCGACCGCGACCGACCTCGTGCTCACGGTCACCCAGATCCTGCGTGAGGCCGGCGTGGTCGGGAAGTTCGTCGAGTACTTCGGGCACGGTCTCGTAGGTCTCCCGCTCGCGGACCGAGCAACGATCGGCAACATGTCGCCCGAGTACGGCGCGACGTGCGGGTTCTTCCCGGTGGACGACGAGACGATCGAGTACCTGCGCCTGACCGGGCGCAGCGAGGAGCGGATCGCGCTCGTCGAGGCCTACTGCAAGGAGAACGGGCTCTGGCACGACCCCGAGCACCAACCGACCTACTCGGAGATCATCGAGCTCGACCTCGCCGACGTCGAGCCGAGCGTCGCCGGACCGAGAAGGCCGCAGGATCGAGTGCCGCTATCGGAGGCGAAGCGGTCGTTCCTGGCCGCGCTCGAGACCTTCAACCACGACTACGGCAACCAGACGCACGAGCAGGCCGTTGCCGACACCTTCCCGTCGAGCGACCCGACCTCCGAACAGGCTCCGGGCGGTCGCGACCTCGGTTCCGACTCCGAGCGGACAGACGTGCCAGCCGTCGTCGTCGCGAGGCGAGCAGATCCTGTGCCGGTGCGCCTCGACGGGGAGGAGTTCGATCTCGAGCACGGCGCTGTCGTGATCGCCGCCATCACGAGCTGTACCAACACGTCGAACCCCCAAGTGATGATTGCCGCCGGGCTCCTCGCCAAGAACGCTGTCGAGCGAGGGCTACGGCGAAAGCCGTGGGTGAAATCGAGCCTTGCACCGGGCTCGAAGGTCGTGACCAAGTACTTCGAACGTGCCGGCCTGACGCAGTACCTCGAGCAGCTGGGCTTCCATACGGTCGGATACGGATGCACGACGTGCATCGGAAACTCCGGCCCTCTTCCAGAAGAGATCTCGAAGGCGACCGAGGTGGGCGATCTGGTCGTGTGCGCCGTGCTCTCGGGCAACCGGAACTTCGAGGCCCGAATTCACCCCGAAGTGAAGGCGAACTATCTTGCCTCGCCCCCGCTCGTCGTCGCCTACGCCCTCGCAGGACGGATGGACCTCGACCTCACGACAGAGCCGCTCGCACAGGATTCAAACGGGGAGGACGTCTACCTGAGGGATATCTGGCCGACCTCGTCGGACGTCCAGGCGACGATCGCCCAGGCGATCGAGGGCGACATGTTCCGGAGCACCTACGCCGACGTCTTCTCGGGCGACGAGCGCTGGCGCTCGCTGCCGGTCCCGGAAGGCGATCTGTTCGCGTGGGATCCGGCCTCCACGTACGTTCGGAAGCCGCCGTACTTCGAGGGAATGCCTCGTGAGCCGCAGGGTGTGCAGGATGTTCGCGACGCGAGGTGCCTGGTGATGATCGGCGACAGCGTTACGACCGATCACATCTCGCCCGCAGGCTCGATCAAGCCGGACAGCCCGGCTGGGGCCTATCTCGTCGAGCATGGGGTCGAGCGCAGGGACTTCAACTCCTACGGCTCTCGCCGCGGGAACCACGAGGTGATGGTGCGCGGAACCTTCGCGAACGTGCGGCTTCGAAACCTGCTCGTGCCCGGCAGCGAAGGCACGTGGACCGCACATCTTCCGGACGGCGGGGAGATGACGGTCTACGAGGCATCCAAGCGCTATCTCGCGGACGGCGTGCCCCTCATCGTGATCGCGGGCAAAGAGTACGGTTCGGGATCCTCTCGCGACTGGGCGGCAAAGGGCCCCAACCTGCTCGGCGTTCGCGCCGTGCTCGCGGAGACGTACGAGCGGATTCACCGTTCGAACCTGCTGATGATGGGGATCATCCCGCTCCAGTTCCAGGAGGGCGAGAGCCCCGCGTCGCTGGGACTGACGGGGCGCGAGCGATTCACGATCGAGGGGATCTCGAACGGGGAGGCGCGCGAGGTGACCGTGACGGCCGCGCCCGACGAGGGCGAGCCCGTTTCGTTTCGCGCTCGCGTCAGGCTGGACACGCCGCGGGAGCGGGAATACCTCCGGCACGGCGGGATCCTTCCCTACATGCTGCGCCGCCTGCTCGAGACGTAGGCTTCGCCGCCGTGCCGCGGCGTGAACGGGTTTTTAGGCGGCGTTCTTCGCCGGCAGCTCCGGCGGCAGCTTGGCTGGCCCGGCGACGAGCTCCGGCGCCTGCAATACCTGCGCCGAGCGGTCGATCGGCGTCAACTGATCGAGCTCTCCCCCCGAGCCGGCACCGTGCTCGGGGAAGCGGCGCGCGGTCACGAGTACGCGCCGCTCCAGCGAGCCAACTGTCTCGTTGTAGGCCTCGACCGCTCCGTCGAGGCGCCTGCCCAGCCGGAGGAAGTGCTCGCTCATCGTCGAGAGGCGCTTGTGCAGCTCGCAGCCCAGCGCGCTGATCGTTCTCGCGCTCTCGGCGATCGTCTCCTGCCGCCATCCGTAGGCGACCGCACGCAGGACGGCGATGAGCGTCGTGGGGGTGGCGAGGATCACCTGCTGGTTGACGCCCTCCTCGATCAGCGACGGGTTCTTCTCGAGCGCGGCGCTGAAGAAAGGTTCGCCGGGCATGAACATGACGACGAACTCGGGCGTCGAGTCGAACTGCCCCCAGTAGCTCTTCGCGCTCAGTCTCGCGATGTGGTCGCGGGTCTGGCGGGCGTGATCTGCAAGGCAGGCTTGCCGCGTTGCTTCGTCCTTCGCCTCGAGCGAATCGAGATAGGCCTGCAGCGGGGCCTTCGCATCGACGACCACGTTCTTGCCGCCGGGGAGCTTCACGATCAGGTCGGGGCGCAGCGCGCGGCCGTCGGCCATGACGGTGCTCTGCTCGACGAAGTCGCAGTGGGACAGCATCCCCGCCATCTCGACCACACGCTTCAGCTGGATCTCGCCCCAGCGACCTCGCGCTATCGGAGAGCGAAGCGCCGTCACGAGGCTGTGTGTCTCGGTGCGAAGCTCCTTCTGGCCCTCGGCCAGGGAGCGCACCTGCGCGGTGAGCGAGCCGTACGCTTCGCTCCTCACCTGCTCGAGCGAGCGGATCTGCCCGTCGAACTTCTCCAGCGACTCACGGATCGGCTGCACGAGGTGCTCCACGGCCTTCTGCTTCTGCTCGAGCTCGCCACGGGCCGTGATCCGAACCTGCTCGAGCTCGCTCCTGGCCAGCTCGAGGAATGAGGTGTTGTTGCTCCGCAGCGCGTCGGCACAGAGCGCCTTGAAGCTCGTCGAGAGCTGCCCCCGGGCATCTTCGAGAAGCTGCAACTTCTCGGCTGAGGCCTGCCGCTCGTGCTCGAGCGATGTCTCGAGCCGGCCGATCTCGGCCAGGGCGTGTGCTGCCACGAGCGACGACCGCGATCGCGAGATCAACCAGGCAGAGACGGCTCCTAGCGCGATCCCGACGATGAGAGCGAGGAGGAGCATGGCCGACGAACGCTAGAGACCTCGTCGGACGGCAGAGCTACCGGACCAGAAAAAACGCCAGATCCGGCGAACCCGAAGGTCTACCGGATCTGACAGGACGACCCTAAACCGGCGCCTGCCGGAAGTCAAGGGGGAACGGGAGGAGCCACCACCGTGAGCGGCTCCCCCCGTTTGCGAGGCTACGGCGTGACCGTCGGGCAGCCGGTGCCGATGCACTTGATGCGGCCCTGGATGGACGGGCTCACCGGCGAGTTCGAGCGGATGTACTCGCTGACGACCTCGTCCATGATGTCCCGCGTCGTCACGCGTTCGTTCAGGAAGAGGTAGCCGTCGCCGCCGACCGCCATGAAGTCGTTCTCGGCCAGCGTGTAGCTCGCCGATGCCGAAAGGTCGATCGCCGTGGTCCCGCAACTGCCGTCCGCGTTCGAGCGAACGGCGGAGACCACGCGACTGCCGGCCGGCTTCGAGAGGTCGTAGGTGAAGCACAACCCCGATACCTGAGGGAAGCGCCCCTGCGCGCCTGTCAGGAAGACGCCGTTCTCGAGCTGGTTCTTGAGCTCGACGCCGTTCACCCGCAGCGTCACGACGACGTTGCCGAACGGCAGCACCGTCAGCACCTGTCCGCGCGAGATCACGAACGGCGGCGGCGTGTAGGCCGGGCAGAAGTCGTTCGGATTGTCCGTTGTCGGGCACGTGAGCTCCGAGCGCAGGCCGCCCGAGTTCGTGATCGCGAAGTCGGTCGAGTACGTCCGTCGCATCGCGTCCGCCACGAGGTTGCCGAGTAGGGACTCACACGTCCGCCCGATCGCATTGCCGCACGCGTCCGAGCGGGGGATGAACACTGTCGAGCGACCGACCTCGCGGATCAGGATCGGCCCGAGCTGGGTGTTCAGCTCGGTGATCCGCGCCTGGATCTGTGGATTCGGTGTGACACCCACGGTCCAGGGCTTGTGAAAGTCGCCCGTCCGGTAGACGACGCGACCGGTCTTCGGATCCATCACGACCCGGATGCGGGTGAAGCGGACACCCCGGCTGCGGTTCTCGGCGATCAGCATGTTGTGGTAGCCGGTTGTGAGCACCTGGAAGTCGCTGTGGTCGCCGATCAGGACGTCCACGAGCCCGTTCGAGCTCGCCCCGGGCGGCGAGATCTTCTGCGCGAGCTCGGTGAGCGGGCCGAACGGAATCTCGATGGTGCCCGCGATCGCGCCGAGGTGGCCAACGGCGACGATCGTCTTGACGCCGAGTGCGCGCAGCCGTCTGGCTTCGTTTCGGATCGCCGGCGCAGGATCCTTCGCCTGGAAGGGAGTGAAGAACGCCGGGTTCACGAGCTGGCGGATGTCGGGGTTCGAGAACCCGATCACTCCGACCTTCACACCGCCGATCGTGAAGACCTTCGAGGGTAGCCACTGCTTCGGCCGCTTGCCCTTGTCGTCGACGACGTTCACGGTCAGGTAGGGGAAGCTCGCCTTCGGGACGATCGTGTTCCGGAAGTAGGCCTGCCCCTTGTCGAAGTTGTGGTTGCCAACCGCGTCGGCGCTGAACCCCATCATGTTCATCGCCTCGATCGTCGGCGTGTCTCCGAAGAACGAGGAGATCGGCGGCGTCGCTCCGATCGAGTCGCCGCCCGCGAGCGTGATGTGTCCGTCGCGGGCCTCCGCGCGGTAGGCGTCGAACCACGGTTTCAGGAACGCAGCTCCCCCGATCTGGAAGGTCGGGTTCGAAGAGCCGCCGCCGCTCAGGTTGTCGGACGTCTCGGCAAGCGGCGTGATCTGCCCGTGGTAATCGCTGATCGAGAGGATCGATAGCTCCTTGTAGCGGCTCGCGTTGTCCGAGAGCGCGTCGTAGAGGATCTTCCCGCGGGCGTTCTGCGGGCCTGGGATGTTCATCAGGAAGGCGATCGTCGGAGCAACGTCGATCGCGCGAACTCCCCCGATCGGGTCGCGCTTGGCGATGCCCGGGCCGGCCGCCACGAAGGTGCCGTGCAGGTTCACGTTATGGGGGATGTCGACGAGGTTCGGCAGGTAGCCGTGCTGGCCGAAGAACTGCGAGAAGGCGACGACCTTGCCCGGCGTCGAGGCGTCCCACTGATAGGGCGGCCGCGTCACGACGACGACGTCACCGCTGCGGTTGGGATGGAGGGCGTCCGTCCCGTCGACGTTCCGCAGTTCCTCCTTCTTCATGATCTTGGCGATCACCTGGGCGCTCGGATTGGCCGTGTCCTTGACCGCCTGGAAGGCTGCGACGATCTGGTCGCGCACCTGCTCGTACTCGGCTGCCGGGACGACTCCGCCCGGGTCACGGCCGGCCAGGTTGACGTAGATCTGGGCCGTGCCTCCGGCCCAGCACGCCTTCGCCCTCGTCGGCGTGCCTCCGGTGCGACAGTTGGAGGTCTGCCCGGTCGCCTGCAGGCCGGCGTCCTTCAGCACCGTGCCCGCGTCGACCGCATACCACTGTGGCGCGAAGCCGTGGTCGGAAGAGGCGAATGTCGTCACGGTTGCGCCCATCAGCTGGCGCCCGAGCGCGAGCGTCTCGTCCGCCTCCGCGTAGGCCGAGCGGATGTACGCCTCGCGGGCGGCCACCCGGTTGTCCTTGGTTCCGTCGCCGTTCACGTCGTCGTAGTAGGGGTTGGCTCGTCCCTCCATGTCCGTCGGCGTGATGAGGCCCATGAACTGGTGGCTGAACTCGTCCGTGACCGGGTTCCCGAGCAGGAGCAGATCCGGCTTCACGTTCAGCTCGTTGAAGATGTACTTCAAGTACTCGAAGTGGGAGCTCTTCCACATCAGGCCCTGCTCGACGTAGGTCTGCTCGTCGATGATCAACGCCTCGAGCGGAGCGAAGTCGGCCGCAGTCGAGGTCGGGAAGCGCGAGTTCAGCGTCTCCTCGAAGCCGAGCGGGGTCGCGCAGTTCGCGGCGTAGGTGCAGCCGTTGTAGGTCGCGTTGGTGCGCGAGAGCGAGGTGAAGTAGAGACGGAACTTGGATAGATCCGGGGCGATCTCGATCGCCTTCAGGTTGAAGCCCGCCGTCTGCCCGGCACGGGAGCCGAGCAGCTTCACCTTGATGTCGGCCCAGTCGCCCTGCTTCAGGTCGGCGACCTTCGCGCTCCCGTTCTTGGCCGCTTCCGAGGGAGCGACGAGGACCCTGTCGTAGTTCGTCTGTGAGTCGTTCGTGGAGTCGTAGATGTAGAGGTCGTAGAGGCGATCCACGTTGTCGGCTGCGGGGAAGGCTGTGTTCGGCTGCTTGTACTGCTGCTCTCGGGCGGGACTGTACGAGGTGGGAACGTTCGACCAGCCGGATGCCGGGGCGAGCGTCACTTTCTGGTACTCGACGCCGAAGGTGCTTGCGAGCTGTCCAGGGATGTCGTAGTTGAGGACGACTCCTCGGCCCGAGAAGAAGTTGCGGAAGTCCACGACCGGCCCCTGAATCGCGGGAACCAAACTCCGCGTTGCGACCCACTCCACCGAGACGACCGTCTTCTTGCGCCGCTCGGCAGCCTGCGCGATGTGATCGGCCTGCAGGGTGCCGGGTGTGAAAGCTGACGTGCGGTTGTTGAAGTTGCCCTCGCCGGTGCGGTGATAGGTGTTGTTCGTCGAGCCGTGCTCGCTCGGCCAGGTACCGGTGGCGAGCGTCTGCCAGCCGACGCCGGTGTTCGGCGGGAATCCCTGCAGCAGGCCGTTGTCCCCGCGGACGCCCGCCTGCAGGAGCTGCGCGTAGGTCGGCATTGCACCGGCTGCGGCGTAGCGCTCCATCATGTCGGGCCGCATGCCGTCTGAGGCAAAGAGGATCACCTTGTCGGACGACGGCTTCTTCGGGAGCGGCCTGTGCTTCTGCGGCGAGGCCGCCGCAATCGAGGCGATGATGGTTACCAGCAACGCGGCCAGGGCCGCAACGACGACGTGGCGTCGGTCTCGAAGCATGTATCCCCCCAAGCTCTCTGTGGACTCCTGAGTCTCGCGCGAACCTACAGATTCTCGGGGCCTCCTGCACGCCTTCGAGTCGCGTTCTTGTGCTTCGATGGAGAAGGACCGGTGATGCCGAGGCCGCCAGGGGGCGCTGCCAGCATCGACCCGCCTTGGCCCGGAAAGCCCGCACCCCGCCACCGCCGCGAAGACCCGTCCAGGCGCCGAAGGTTCGGAGCGGCGGAGCTGGGCAGGATGTCAGCCGGCGCCAGCGGCTTGCGATCTACGCGCTTGCCGCCTCGGGCATCGTGATGCTCGGGATCGCCGTGCTCGTCATCTGGGTACTCGGCCGCTCCGGCGACG
>JACDAN010000025.1 GCA_013695385.1 Actinomycetota bacterium
CACGGGTGGGGCGAGGACGGCGTCTTCAACATCGAGGGCGGGTGCTACGCCAAGGTCATTCGCCTCTCGGCCGAGGCCGAGCCGCAAATCCACGCGACGACCCGGAGTTGGGGGACCGTCCTCGAGAACGTGGTGGTCGACGAGCGAGGCGTGCTCGACCTCGACGACGACTCGAAGACCGAGAACACCCGCGCGGCGTACAAGCTGGAGCAGATCTCGAACGCGCTGCCAGCGAAGCGGGCGGGTCACCCCAGCGCGGTCGTCTTCCTGACCGCGGATGCCTTCGGAATCCTGCCGCCGATCGCGCGGCTCTCGCGCGAGCAGGCGATGTTCTATTTCCTCTCCGGCTTCACGGCGAAGCTCGCCGGCACCGAGATCGGAGTCAAGGAGCCGCAGCCGACCTTCTCGGCCTGCTTCGGCGCCCCGTTCCTTCCCCAGGCTCCCTCGGTCTACGCCCACATGCTCGGCGAGAAGCTCGATGAGCATCCCGGCGTCAAGGTCTGGCTCGTCAACACCGGCTGGACGGGCGGCCCGTTCGGCGTGGGCGAGCGGATGCCGATCAAGGAGACCCGGGCTCTGCTCAAGGCGGCGCTCGGCGGCGAACTCGACGACGCGGAGTTCCGTACCGACGAGCTCTTCGGCTTGGAGGTACCGGTCGCCGTGCCCGGCGTCGTGTCGAGCCTGCTCGATCCGCGCTCGACGTGGGCCGACCCCGACGCCTACGACCGCAAGGCGCGCGAGCTCGCCAGGATGTTCCGCGACAACTTCGAGCAGTTCGTGGACGACGCCGGCGACGCGGTCGCGGCGGCCGGCCCCCACGTCTAGCTTCGGCCTCGCGGCGTTCGTTACGACGCCGCACCCCAAACTCGTCCGATAGCGTCCGTCCCGGAGTGGAGGCAACTCACGACGTCCTTGTCGTAGGCGCCGGCTGCGCGGGGATGCGCGCCGCAATCGAGGCATTCGACCAGGGCGCGGACGTCGCCCTTCTCTCCAAGATCCACCCGGTCCGCAGCCACTCCGGTGCGGCCGAGGGCGGGATCAACGCCGCGCTCGGAAACGCGTCCGAGGACGATCCGGAGAAGCACGCGTACGACACGGTCAAGGGCGCCGACTACCTGGGCGACCAGGATGCGATCCAGGCGCTGTGCGACGAGGCGCCCGAAGACGTCTACCAGCTCGAGCGCTGGGGGGCCGTCTTCTCGCGTACCGAGGACGGCCGGATCGCACAGCGGCCGTTCGGCGCCGCCGGCGAGCCCCGTACCGCGTACGCCGCGGACATCACCGGCCATGTCCTCGTCCACGTCCTCTACGAGCAGGTGATGAAGCGGGACATCCCGACCTACGAGGAGTACTTCGCCTGGAAGCTCGTGATCGACGACGACCGCTGCCAGGGCGTGATCGCCTGGGATCTCCTGAACGGCGGGCTGAAGACGATCGGCGCGAAGACCGTGATCCTCGCCACGGGCGGCGCTGGGCGACTGTACGTCGGCACGACGAACGCCTACGCCTGTACGGGCGACGCGATGTCCATGGCCCTCCGCGTCGGCGTCCCGCTGAAGGACATGGAGATGATGCAGTTCCACCCGACGACGCTGGCGCCGACCGGGATCCTGATCACCGAGGGCTGCCGCGGCGAGGGCGCCTACCTCCTGAATTCCGACGGCGACCGGTTTCTCGAGCGCTATGCCCCGAACGCGATGGAGCTCGCCTCGCGCGACGTCATCTCCCGCGCCGAGCAGACCGAGATCGACGAGGGTCGCGGAATCGACGGCAACGTCCTCCTCGACCTGCGGCACTTGGGAGCCGAGAAGATCCACGAGCGGCTGCACGGGACGCGGGAGCTGTCGATGACGTATGCCGCGGTCGACCCCATCCACGAGCCGATCCCCGTCCGGCCCGGCGCCCACTACCACATGGGCGGCGTCGATACCGACCTCGATGGGCTGACGTCGATCACCGGCCTCTATGCCGCCGGGGAGTGCGCCTGCGTCTCCGTCCACGGGGCGAACCGGCTCGGCGGGAACGCCCTGATGGAGACGATCACGTTCGGCAGGCGCGCTGGCCGCGCTGCCGCGGAGTGGGCGCTCACGCACACGACTGTCTCCGTGCCGCCGTCGATCGAGGCCGACTCGATGCGCGAGCTGGGCACGCTCCTCGACCGGCGAGACGGCGAGCGGCCCTGGGCGATCCGCGACGAGCTGGCGCTGACGATGCACCAGAACTTCGGGGTCTTCAGGCGCGAGGAGCAGATGACCGAGCAGGGACGGATCGTCGCGCGGCTCCGCGAGCGCTACGAGCGCGTCGTCGTCGACGACAAGGGCGACATCTTCAACAATGACCTCACCCAGGCGCTCGAGCTCGGCTTCCTCCTCGACCTCGCGGAGTGCATGATCGTCGCCGGCCTTGCGCGCAAGGAGAGCCGCGGTGCCCACGCGCGGCCGCACGACTACCCCGATCGAAACGACGACGAGTTCATGCGGCACACGATCACGACGCTCGACGAGGGCGGACGCGTCACGCTGGACTGGAAGCCCGTTACCGTTACGAAGTGGCAACCCCAGGAAAGGAACTACTGAGCAACCCATGACCGAGGCCGCAGTCCACATCGAGCCGGCGACCATGCTCGTCCGCCTGAAGATCTGGCGGTTCAACGCGCAGACCGGCGAAAAGGAGCTCCGCGACTACGAGATCGACGCGCCCGAGTGGGCGTGCCTGCTCGACGTCCTCGACCTGATCAAGGACAAGGTCGACGGGACGCTCGCCTACCGCAAGAGCTGCCGGATGATGATCTGCGGCTCCTGCGGGATGCGCATGGACGGAAAGGCCGTCCTCGCCTGCAAGGAGCGCATGAAGCCGATCGTCGACAGCGGCCATGTCCCCGTGATCTCGGCGATGGGGAACCTGCCGATCGTCAAGGACCTCGTGGTCGACATGGGGCCATTCTGGAACAAGATCAAGGCCGTGAAGCCCTGGCTGGACCCGGGCTACGACGAAGTCGCGGAGCGCGAGCGCGTCGTCTCGCAGCAGCAGATGAACGTCATCCACAAGGAGGCGCTCTGCATCATGTGCGGCTGCTGCGTCTCGGAGTGCAACTCGATGGAGTCCGACCCCGACTTCCTCGGGCCGGCCGCGCTCGCCAAGGGGATGCGGTTCGTCGGCGACGCGCGGGATCACGACGACATCGGACGTCTGAACTCCTACAACGAGGAGCACGGGATCTGGGACTGCACCCGGTGCTACTTCTGCAACGAGCGCTGCCCCAAGGGCGTTGACCCGCGTGACGCGATCGCCAAGCTGGGCGCCGAGTCGATCAAGCAGGGCATCGACCACGACATGGGCGCGAAGCACGCGAACTGGTTCGTGACGTCGGCGAAGACGACCGGATGGCTGCGCGAGACCGAGCTCGTGCCGAAGACGCAGGGTGTCGTCTCGGCGATCAAGCAGACGAAGTTCGCGCTCAAGCTCTTCCGGCACGGCAAGGTGCCGCTGCCCTTCCCGCCCCACGTCGCCGAGGAGGTGCAGGAGTCCCGGGCGCTCTTCGACCTCGTGAAGCAGCAGGGTCGGGACGGGGCGCTGGGCATCGTCCAGGGAGAGCGCGGCCTGGCCCGCATCGACCAGGACGCTCCCGAGGGATCGAGCGGCGGGTGGGGGAGCCGCGACCAGGCGGACATCACTCCCGGCAAGCGCCCCACGCGTGGCAAGGGCGGCGAGGCGTGAGGGTCGCCTACTACAAAGGCTGCCTGGCAGCACTCTCCGCGAAGGAGCTCGACTCGTCGACGAAGGCGCTCGCTCCGCGGCTCGGGCTCGAGCTGGTGGAGCTCGAGTCGGTCACCTGCTGCGGCGCCGGCGACATCCACGAGGCGGAGCCGGACTACTACCTCCACCTGAATGCGCGGATCCTCGCCTATGCCGAGGCGACGGGAGCCGACACGCTGATGACGGTCTGCAACGTCTGCACGCTCAACCTCCGGCAGGCCAACTTCCAGCTCCAGAAGGACGAGGATTTGCGCGCCCGGGTGAGCGCGAATCTCGAGGCGGTGGGGGTTCCGCCCTATTCGGGCGGCGTGGAGGTCAAGCATCTCCTGTGGCTGATCGCCGAGGGCGAGGGGTACGAGAAGCTGAAGCAGGCGGCACACAAGGGCCTGAAGGGGCTTCGCATCGCGCCGTTCTACGGCTGTCAGATCCTCCGTCCATCCAAGCTCCTCGGGTTCGAGGATCCCGACCGGCCGTGGTCGCTCGAGGCGATCATCGAAGCCTGCGGCGGAGAGGCGGTCGACTACCCGGCGAAGATCAAGTGCTGCGGGTTCCCGATCATCCAGGCGCGCGAGGAAACCGCCCTCGGTGAGCTCCTCCAGCCAATCGAGCAGGCGATGGAAGCGGGCGCCGACGCCATGGTGACCCCATGCCCGCTCTGCCATCTGTCGCTCGACGCCTGGCAACAGAAGCTCGAGGCCTCGACCGGCCGAGCCTTCCAGATGCCGATCCTCCACCTCTCGCAGCTGATCGGCGTCGCGGCCGGGCTCGAGGATTCGGAGCTGAAGTTCAAGCGGCACGTGGTTCCGGTCACACCAGTGCTCGAGAAGCTCGAAGCGTAGGCCCGTGATCTGGCCCGTCGTCGCCGGCGCCGCAGGCGCGGCCGCCGCGGCCTGGGGTTGGTACGAGGCGGGCTGGGTGCGCCTGGAGACCGAGCACGTTGCCCTCCGGCGGCTACCGAAGGAGCTCGACGGGCTCCGGATCGCACACCTCTCCGACTTCCACCTCGGGATGCCCTCGCGCGGGACCCGCGCGGTCGAGCGGGCGGTCGAGTGGGTGGAGAGCCGACAGCCGGATCTGTCTCTCGTCTCGGGCGACCTCCTGGCGCACCCGCGAGGCGAGAGGCGGCTCCGCACGTTGCTTGCACGGCTCCCGAATGTGTATGCGGTGCTCGGAAACCACGACTATGCGGTGACAAAGGATCCTTTCTCGCGGCCGATCGAGCTCGAGAGCCTGGAGCCGGCCAGGCTGCTGTTCGACGAGGCCGAGACGCTGAGCCTGCGTGGTCGGCTCGTGCAGATCGTCGGCGTCGACCCTCGCTCCTACTGGGCCGGGACGGCGAAGCCCGAGCGCCTCGCGGACGAGTCGGCCGATCTCCGGATCCTCCTCTGCCACTTCCCGAACGTGATCGACCGGCTGCCTCCCGGCGTCTTCGATCTGGTGCTCGCGGGCCATCTCCATGCCGGTCAGGTCACGCTTCCCTATCCGGGCGGCCGGGTCCGGCTCTCGCATCTTCGCTGGACGTACGTCGAGGGCCTCTACGACCGGCCCGCCGGCATGCTGCATCTCTCCGCGGGGCTCGGCACGACATTCGTGCCGTTCCGATTCTTCGCCAGGCCCGCCGTCTACGAGCTCGTCCTACACTCAAAACCATGAGCACTCGGCTACCGGGCCTCACGGGGGCGACGCTGCAGAGCGCGCCGACCGTCTGCCACGACTGCGTGTTCTGGCAGTCGAAACCTGGACGCCGAACCTCGAAGCGCCGCTGGATCGAGAAGGCCGAGGACGACTGGGGCGCCTGGGGAACCCTGTATCTCGACGACGACGGCCGAGTCCTCGGCTCCATGCAATACGGCCCGTCCGAGCTCTTTCCCCGCGCCGACAACCTCCCGGCCGGCCCGGCGTCCGACGACGCGGCCCTGATCACCTGCGCGTATCTCCTTGGGGGGTCGGCACAGTGGGTCATGCAGTCGCTCTTCCTGGCGGCGATCGCGGATGTTCGCGAGCGGGGCGGGCGGGCGCTGGAGGCCTTTGCGTACCGCTACGCGGAGGGCGAGTCGGCCGAGGAGCGTTTCCTCGTCCACCGCACGGTCTTCCCGAGCGACTTCCTCGCGGACTTCGGGTTTCTCACCGTGCGGCGGATCGGGCGGGTGGAGCTGGCTCGGCTGGAGGTCGGCGGGCTCATTCCGGTCGAGGAGAAGCGGCGCGCGAAGCTGCTGCGCCAGGTGAAGCAGGTCCTCGCCGAGCCCGAGCCCGAGCCCGTCCCGCAGCGCCCGTGACCTAGGAGGCGGAGACCGGCTCGCGGGCCAGGAGCAGCTCCGCGATCTGGAGTGCATTCAGTGCCGCGCCCTTGCGCAGGTTGTCGTTGACCGCCCAGAGGGCGAGGCTGTTCGCCTGGGTCGCATCCTCCCGGATCCGGCCCACGAGGACCTCATCCCGGCCTGCCGCAGACCCTGGCGTCGGGAATTCCTCCAGGTTGATGTGGGGAGACGAACCCAGCACTGATCGAGCCTGTTTGGGTGACAGCGGTTCCTCGGTCTCGACCCAGACCGCCTGTGCGTGCCCGACCAGCACCGGAACCCGGACACACGCCGCCTGGATCGCGAGGTCGGGCAGGCCAAGGATCTTCTGTGTCTCGGCCCGCAGCTTGTACTCCTCGTCGAACTCCTCGCCTTCGAGCTCCCAGTCCATCGAGAGGTCGGCCTGCATCGGCTCGACGGCGCGCAGGCGCTCGATTCCCGCGTCGCCCGCGCCGGACATCGACTGGTAGGTCGCAAGGCGCACGCGCCGGAGGCCGGCTGCGTCGTGCAGGGGCTTGAGGACGCATGCCAGCTGAATCGCCGAGCAGTTGGGGTTCGCGACGATCGGCCCGCCGCCGACGGCGTCGTCGTTGACCCCGGCGACCACGAGGGGGATACCGTCCGTGAGGCGGAAGGCATCGGACTTGTCGATGCACGTCGTGCCTGACTCCGCGGTCGGCGGCACGAGCTGCGTGCTCGCACCAGTGCCGACCGAGAAGAAGCAGAGGTCGAGCTCTGCTGCGGCGAGTCTCTCCGAGGTCGCCTCTTCGACGGTCAGCGTTCCCCCGCCGAACCGGACCTTTGTACCGGCGGAGCGGGTGGAGGCGAAGGCCTGAACGTCCAGGAAGCCGCG
>JACDAN010000035.1 GCA_013695385.1 Actinomycetota bacterium
CGGCCACCCCGGCAACGAGCTCTACGCCCGCTGGATCGACGAGTACGCCAGCGCCGAGTTCGGCGAGCTCACCGCCTGGTGCAGAACGCTCACCGACGAAGCCGCCGAAACCAGCGACCGCCATCGCGTGACCGACGCCTTCCTCACCTCGAGCCGCTACGAGCTCGCGTTCTGGGACGCCTCCTGGCGCAAAGAGCCGCCACTCCGCGAGTCCGACACTTCGTAACGAAGCACCTGAAGCTGAGTGTCGCCGGAGTCGGCCTAAGCCGCGTGTATCGGCAGGCCTACGCTCTCACCGGCAGGCCCTGCGCTTCCGGCTCGGCCGCTGGCTCAACCCGCGCACGACCTCGCTACGTGGTGCAGCGGAAGCGTGGGCGCTCGTGTCTGGCTGCTGGGCTCGTCCGGGCGGTCGCGCTCTTCCTGCTCCTGGGCACGCTCGGGGTCGGCTATTCGTTCCCGCGCGCACTTCTCTTTCTCTGCGCCGGCGCGGCGGCGGCGCGGCTCTCGTCGCCTCGGGTGTCGCGGCTCCCAGGCGCTCGGTGTCGCGGTCTCCGTCGCCGCCCTCGGGGTCTTCTCCGGGGCCGCGATCCTCCTCTTCGCCGTTGCGTGGCGTACTGGCCTTTCGCCGGTGCCGACCCGGAACGCCGCTTGATTGGGGCGCGCAGGCAGAGCTCGTGCCCGGCCACCACAAGTTGCTCCTTGCAACCAGAAGGCATGACCTCGCCGTCTCTCGGCATCGAGACCGGGCCCCTGCCTATCTAACGGATCAGTTCATTTGCGCGCACACGCCGGCGAGCGCGCGCTCAGTACCACACGAGCGACGCTCGGGCGACTCGCCCGACCTCACTTAGGTCCTATCTTCCTGACGGGGCTCTCACGGCGCTCGCCGAGCGGGCCCGGCAGCAGCTTGCCTTATGCCCGAAGTGCCGTGAGCCCGTGCGAACCTCCGACCTGCTTGTCAGCGGCCACTGCCCGAACCCGAACTGCGGCAAGGCCCTCACCTCGCTCCTGAGCCCGGCCCCACGAGCAGGCCTCGACGCCAACGAGTACCTGGCGCTCCTCGGTGTGCTCGGCGTCCTCGTCGGCGTGGCGCTGGCCACCACCGCCGAGCCCGCGGCTTGAGCCACTCGCAAGCCGCAGCCAGCGCAGCCGAACGGTTCCGGGATCGACAGCCAGGGCGCCGTGTCGCCTTTCGGCTCTTCTGCGACAACCAGCGCCGGTTGCGTGTGGGGTTGCCAAACTCAGGTCGGTCGCTCGCAACGTGCCGATTTGCAGGCGGAACCGAATTAACGCACCCCACAAGCGGGCGCGCACACACGAATGGAGGTCTTCCTGCGCAGGCAGGTTGATGGAGCACTTGTCTCTACCCGCCAGACTGCGCCAAACGACGGCTGGTCTCCCCACGAACCCGTTCCGCTTGGCAATTCGCTCACGCCCGGCTCGAACGTCGGCGTCCTGCGGGACAGCTCGGGGACGCTGCGGGTCTTCGCGCGCTGGGGCGATGGCGTCCACCAAACCCGACGTCTCGCGCCAAGCGACGTCTGGGCGAGCTGGCAGAACCTGGGCGGAAACGTGACGAGTGATCCCGCAGTCGGGATGAATGCCGACGGACGGCTCGAGGTTTTCGCTCGCGGCTCAGATCAAAGCCTCGTCCACCGCTGGGAACCGTTCACGTAGAAGCAGAGAGCCAAGATCAGATTCGATGCCTGAGGTCCGAACTCGGCGCATGCTGTGGGGTGCCAAAACTCAGGTCGGTCGCTCGCAACGTGCCGATTTGCAGGCGGAGCCGAATTAACGCACCCCACAGCTCACAACCTTGCCTGTCTCCCGATCCGTGAGCGCGAACGCGCGGTCTCCCAGTAGCCCGCGCTCCGTCACGACCGAGGCGTTGAGCTCCTCGCCCATCATCGACTTGACGGGGTAACGCCACAGCGAGGCGACGATCCGATCAAGGCCTCCCTCGAAGTCGTGGTGCCGGATCGATGTTCTCACGTCCTGCGCTTCAAAGCTAGGTACGCCGGCCGGGCTTCGGCGGAGCGGTTCGAAGCGGCTCCGCATGGCACCTACGGTGGCGGAACGATGTGTGCGACGCTGGCGCATTCTCTGGCGCGCACGGCGTTCCGAAGCGGTGTTTTCCCTGCAAATGGCGTTTATGTACGCTAGTTTCTAAACCGCGTGCGCAAGTTCGATTCTTGCCGGGGGCATCCGCCTGTCTAGAACGAAGTCGCTGCGTTCAGGCGGATTCGGCGACGGACGCGGCCACCGTACGGTGTCCGGCTGAGGCCGCTCGAACCGCTCGATCGTGGCGCTCGCTGGCGCACGAGCGGCGCGCGCCTTGTAGAGCGCTGAAGCCATGCGAGCGATGAAACCCTTCACGGGTTCCGTTAGTGACTAGGAAGCGCGGTCGAGCACGTCGGTGTAGAGGGCATCGAAGCGCCCTGCCAGCGCTCGCCAGGAAAAGGCGCCACGAATCTGCTGCCTGGCATGTTCGGCCCGTTCCTTCCTGACGGCATCATCGTTGACCGCTTCGACGAGCGCGTCGGCAAGGGCATCGACGTCGTCCGGCTCGACGAGCCAGCCGTTCGGCTTCCCGGCGACGATGTTGACGAAGGAGGGGGGTCCACCGGTGCAGGTCGTGATCACCGGCAGACCACACGACATCGCCTCGAGGAACACCTGCCCGAAGGGCTCGTCGACCGAAGGGCCGACGACGACGTCGGCACACGACAGCCCCAGCGGGAGCTCGTCGTGCCCGCGCCAACCGCTGAAGAAGACACCATCCACGGCCAGCTCCCTTGCGACCGTGTACGGGTGGTCGCCCTCCCACTCCCCCGGCGATCCGCCCCAAATCAAGAGCGGCACCGGGGTCTCGAAGCGTGGCCGCGCCCGAGCGTAGGCTCGCACGAGGAGCGGGACGCGCTTGAAACCGAGGAAGCGCCCGACGAACATGAGAAGGGGAAGCGGCTCGCCGCCGCGACTCGTGAATGCATCCAACGCCTCCACCGGGTAGCGGATGCTCCCGAGGAGCCCCGACTCGTCCCAGCCCTGAGGGTCGTCGACGAGCCAGTGGCGCAGGAGTTTGAGACGCTCGTCGCGCGTGAGCGCCGAGCGGTCGAAGAGATCCGTATCGACGCCGTTTGGAATCACCTCGATCAGGTCGTCATGGACGCCCAGAAGACGCATGGCCTCGGACGCGTCGTGGGGCGAAATGCAGATGATGCGCCGGCTTTGCCGGGCAGAAGCTTTGAGACGAGAGGCCCAGTCCTTTCCATAGCGGTATCGGCTCAGATTCGTCCGCCGCAGCAGCTCGCGTTCCGTTTCAGGCAGTCGGCAGCCGGGCGGCACCTCACCTGACTCGACGGCGGCCGCGAGCCGGTCGAGACCCGTGTCCAGTGCGACAGCCACCGCGTCGAGGCGCCCGATGCGATCGAGCATCTTCAAATCGGTGCCGTGCAGATGGGTGACGAGCGCGCGCTCGGGCCAAAGCCGAGCGGCGGCCTCGTGCATCGGCGTCAGGTGATGGAGGTGAATGACGTCGGCGCGGCCGAAGCCTGCGCGCTCGAACACGCCCTCCCACGCCGACACCTGAGCCTTCGCCTGCTCCGGGCCCAGAGCGGCAAAGACAGGGTCCGGCGCTCCTTCCCGATCCTCGAAGGAGCCGTGGAATGGAACCGGCCCCACGAGCTGATCCTCACCGCGCCCGAAGCGCTCAAGAGCGGGCGTGTAGTCCGCGACCTCGACGTGGAGCCCCTCGAAGAAGGTGGCAGCGTGCGTCTGCTCCCCGAGCGAGCCGAGCGACCCTGAGGCAAGCGCAACCTCCCAGCCGGACTCCACGAGCGCGCGAGAGAGATACCGGGCAACCTGCGCCGAACCGCCGCGCGGGTAGAACATCAAGCCCATTCCCAGCCGTCTGCGTTGCCCGTTCAGTCGCGGAACCTCCTGCTAGTAGTGCCCAGCCTTGCCGCGACAGGTAGTCGCAAGCTCACGGAGCAAGGAAGGATCCCCGACGCGAACACGCATCGACCCGCCCTCCGATGGTGACAGGCGCTTCTGCCAGAGGCAAGGGCGACGATCAGCGGATCCTGGAGAGCGGCCCGTTTGACGACTTGCCTGCCTGCCGCGCTGTCAGGAAGGCAGCGGCGAAGGTGCGAGCGCGGGGCGCGTCAGTTCGCTCGAAGGCTCACCCGACCGGATCGACGTGAGCGTCAGAAATGCGCGCGAGGAGACGCTCCCGAAGGTGCGTGAGCTGCAGGGGTGGAAGGAAATCATCGGCCTCGCCGACCGCAACAGCGGCCGAGTCAAGCTCATCACCTCTGGGAAAATACGGAGGCCCTTCAGGCGACCGAGCAGCCGGCGGATCGGCTACGCGAGCAGGCTGCGGAGAGCGGTGGCCAGCGCGTCACAGGCGTCGACCGCTACGAGGTGGCGGGCGCGCAACGGCTGAGCGAAGTCGGAGTCTGATCGGACGGCGGCCACCGGCCGTCCTCTTTTCGCTTCTCCGAACGGAGGCGCACTGCCGACGCCTCGCCTCGCAGCCCCGGCACCGAGCGCGGTTCGCTCACTCGAGTGATTCGAGGGCGAGCGCGACGGCCTCGTCGATCGTCAGCGCCCGGCCTTCCTCCCATGCTTCGGCAAAGGCGCTTTCGTCGAGCCGGGCGCGGATCGCTGAGAGCGTCTCCTCGTTCATCCTTGCAACCCAGGCCTCGCTGACGCCGATCCGCTCTCGCTGGGCCTCGAAGCAGGCGAGAAGCCGGGCCGCCACATCCGCTTTCCCGAGGAGCACGGCGAGAGCACTGGCTCTGCCACAGAGACTCCGCGCGATTCCCTGAAGCGAGCCGATGTCGCGATAGGCGAGAAGGTTCTGCTTCCCAAGCGCGACGGCGTCCTGCACCCGGCCCTGCTCGGTAGCGATCATCGCCAGCGATCCAAGCGTCCCCGCCTCCGTCTCCTTGAAGCCGAGGGCTCGCGCCTGAGCGAGGTTCGATTCGTGGAGCGTGCGGGCGCGGTCGAGGTCGCCGCGGCTGTGGTAGGTGAACGCAAGCGTGCGGGTCGCCGCTAACGTGTTGTCCTCGTCGCCGGCCTCGCGGAAGAGAGCCAGGCTCTCCTCGGCGAGCTGCTGCGCCTGCTCGAAGTCTCCTTCCTCGATGGAGGCAACACAGAGCACGTTGAGGTCGAGAGCGGCACGGCGCGGGTCGCCAAAGCGACGATGAAGCTCAAGCGCCTGCTCCGCGATCGACCTGGCCGCCGTAATGTCTCCGCTCCCGTACGCCATCAAGGCTGCCCCGCTCAAGGCTCTTGCTCGAGCCAGGGTGGGATCCTCCTGGCCTTGGAGCGCGCTCTCGAGACGACGCCTGCCCTCGGTGACGTGCCCCCCGTGGTGCCAGAAGTCCGTCAGGGCTCCCGCCAGTTGCAGGACGAGCTCGTTCTCCCCGGAGGCTGCGAGGTGATCGAGCGCTGCGCGCAGGTTGTCGTGCTCGGCCTCCAGTCGCCTGATCCATTCGCCGGAGTACGCGCGTGTATTGGGCTCGGCTCTTTCGCCGAGTGCAAGGAAGTGTTCCGCGTGACTGCGCTGCAACATCTCGGCCTCGCCGGAGTCCTCGAGCCGCTCGGTGGCGTACTCGCGGATCGTCTCCAGCATCCAGAAACGGTCGCCCTCGCGGATGCGAACCAGGCTCTTGTCGACAAGCGACTCGAGCGTGTCGAGATCTGCGTCGCAGACCGCTTCCGCCGACTCGAGCGTACAGCCGCCCGCGAAGACGGCGAGTCGCGCGAAGAGCCGTTGCTCGTCCTCGTCCAGCAGCTCGTGGCTCCACTCGATCGTCGCGCGCAGCGTCTGCTGGCGCGGGTCGACGCCGCGGCCGGCCTTGAGCAGATCCAGGCGTTGCGAAAGCCGCTCGACGAGCTGCTCGGGCGAGAGGACTCGGACCCGCGCCGCCGCCAGCTCGAGCGCGAGCGGCAGGTTCTCGAGCCGCGCGCAAAGCTCCGGCACCGCGTCGCTCGCGACGAAGCTCGGCAGCGCCGCACACGCCCGCGCCACGAAGAGCTCCGTCCCGTCCTCCGCCCCGAGCGGCGGGACCGGATAGGCCTGCTCGCCAGGAACGCGAAGCAGCTCGCGGCTCGTCACGAGCAGCTGGACGTTGGGGCAGGAGGCAAGCAGCTCGGAGAGGCACGGGGCTGCCTCGACGACGTGCTCGAAGTTGTCGAACAGAAGCAGCAGCGATTTGTCGGCGATGTGCTCCGCAAGACCGTCCTTGGCTCCGAGCGCCTGCCCCGCCGTCGCCGGGACGAGCTCGGGGTCACGCAGCGGCGCCAGCGGCACCCAGAAGATCCCGTCGGGGTAGCGCTCCGCAGACTCGGCGGCCGCATGCAGCCCGAGACGCGTCTTGCCCGTCCCGCCCGGCCCCGTAAGGGTGAGTAAGCGAGCGTCCTCCAGCAACCCGCACACCGCGGCTAGTTCGTGCTCGCGACCGAGGAACGGCGTCGCCGGAATCGGCAGGTTCGTTCGGTAGAGGCTCTTCAGCGGCGGGAAGTCCTCGTCGCCGAGCTGGTACATCTGCTCGGGCGCGGACAGATCCTTCAGCCGGTGCTCGCCGAGGTTTCGCAGCCCGTCGGTGCCGAGCAGCTCAGCCGTGGACGCCGAGATGAGCACCTGCCTGCCGTGTCCCGCCGCCGCGATCCGCGCCGCGCGGTGCACGTCGACGCCGACGTACCCCTCCTCGTCTACGTGCGGCGTGCCCGTGTGGACGCCCATTCGCACTCGGATCGGGCTCGTTGAGAGTCCTTCGAGCGCCGCGGCAGCCGCGGCGAGCGCGCCCGGCGCGGTCGGGAAGGCGACGAAGAAGGCGTCACCTTGCGTATCGACTTCGACGCCACCGTGGGCGCTGGACGCCTCGCGCACTACCCGCCGGTGCTTCAACAGAGCCGAGGCGTAGGCCTCGGCACCCAGTTCGTGCAGCAGCTTGGTCGAGCCCTCCACGTCGGTGAAGAGGAAGGTGACGGTGCCGGAGGGGAGTTCGCGCATCGCTCAAATGATGGGGCGGGCGGGCGGCCGCGTCTAGCGCACTGGCGCATTCACTGGCGCGCAGCTGGCCGAGAGGCTCACTTTCCCTGTAACTGGCGTTTCGGCAAGCTAGTTCCTTGAACCGCGTGCGCATGTTCGATTCATGCCCGAGGCATCGCTCTTTTTATGCCAAAACCTCCTGCGAGCAGGGGTGTCTCGGTTCGCGTGTCTCAAACTTCCGCCCAAGACCGCCTAAACCCGCTGTGCGAAGGCGCTGACTGGCCTCATCGGAGGCACGTTCGGGCTCGCGTTCACGTGCTCGGCGCGGGAGCCCTCCTGATCGCAGCCCGCCACCGGCGCAGCGGCCTCCGAACCGTGTAGTCCTCAGAGTCGCCGTGCACAAGCGGACGTGGAGCCTTCAAGGCTTCACGTCCGCTCGCGCCAAAGACCACGGCGCGGCGATCCGCGCAGCCCGGTGGACATCGATTCCCACATAGCCCTCGGCTGCGACGAGCGGCTCACCGGTGTGAACTCCGATGCGCACGCGGGAGCGGGCCTTCGGCAAGAGAGTCCTGCCCTTCGCTCACCGCCTCGACAGCGTCGCCGGCCCGCCTGAACGCGTAGAAGAACGCGTCTCCCTGCGTGTCCACCTCGACGCCACCCCGTTTCGTGAACGCGGAACGGAGAATCCGTCGATGTTCCGCGAGAACGTCCACGTACTCGTCACCGAGGCCCATTTGCCTTGCTACGCATGAGTGCTCGCTTCCGCGCCCGGGGAAGCGCGCACGCACTTAGAGCGCCGAAGACAGATGCGCGCTCAAGGTCTGCCTACCGCTTCACCCGAGAGACAAAGCCGGATCGGCGTCGAAGCCACGCCGACCGCGGTGGCGACGTTCTATCGCTGCCCGCAGACCGGTGCCGTAACCGCGCTCCTGCTCGAGCTGGACGCGGGACTGGCTGGCAACTGCGCGGTCGAGGGCCGGCCGACAGACCAGGCTGAGCTGGAGGAGGATCTCCCCCAGCCGCTCACCAGTCTCGGCCTGAGTCTCGAGTGCGAGTTCGATGTCGTCGTCCCTGACCGCGCCTTGCTCCAAGAGCACAGTTCCGAGCAAAGGTCGTTCGCCGCAGATGTGATGCATTTTCTCCTCTTCTCCTGAGTTGACCAGTGCCGCATGCCCGCCTGACGTACCCGGCGACTTTCTCAGGATGGCGGTCGCCGAGCGGGAAAGGAATCCCCGGATCAGGGGATCCTCAGCCCCCGCTGGGCGTCACCACGGGACAGCAAGGCGTGGCCTGACGCGCGCCGTCCGACCGACACTGCCATTCCGACTAAACCTTAGGAATCCTTCCTAACCCTCTTTCGAGGCATTGCGCACCCTCCCACCAGGGATACAGTCGGATGAGGAAACCAATGCGGCACGCCATGGTAACGGCGGGCTTCCGATAAAGGGGTAGAAAACTGTGGCAACCAACGTGCGGGCGCGCAAGCGTCGCCTGCTGACACTTGTGCTCGTTGCGACCGCGCTGGTCGCAGGTATGGCCCTCACACCGATGGCCGCGAAGGCGGTTCACGACGAGGCTCTGTTCGAGCTGGACGGCAACATCGCGGACGACCCGAGGGTGGCCGGGCAAGACTGGTCGGGCTTCCAGGGGCCCGTGGCGCCTGGGGACACCACACCCGTGTCCACCGTGTTCATCTCCGACGGCTTCAACGGGGTGAACGACTCCACCTACTTCGGCGGCGGCTCGCAGAACAACAACGACATCAGTAGCTGGGGCTGGTCCTGCGGCAGCGTCTCGACAAAGAGCGACATCGAGCACGCGGTCGCGAGCGCCTACATCAAGAGCGACCAACTCTTCCTCTACTTCGGCGGCGACCGCTACGACCCGACAGGCGGGACAACGAGCATCGGCTTCTGGTTCCTCCAGAACGGAGGTGCCCTCCAGGGTGGCAGCGGGTGCCCGGACGACGACCCGGCGACGAACACGTTCTCCGGTCAGCACGTGGACGGTGACCTGTTCGTCTTCGCAGAGTTCGTCGGCGGCGGAGGCGACTCGGGCGTGAGCATCTACGAGTGGCTGAACGGCAGTCTGAAGCTGCTCGCAGCGAAAAGCTCCGGGTCGTTCTGCAGCTCTGACGACAGCATCTGCGCCCTCAGCAATAGCGAGACGATCGCCTCGACCTGGCCGTACACCGACAACCAGGGCTCGAGCGCCGATGGGCAGATCCTCCAGGGCGGTTTCGTCGAGGGGGGCATCAACCTGAGCTCCATCTACAAGGGCCTCGGCAAGGATCTTCCGTGCGTCAACCGCTTCCTCGCTCAGACGGGCAGCTCCCATCCGGATACGGGCGTCCTCGAGGACTTCGCGGGCGGGTCGTTCAACGTCTGCTCGAAGCTGATCGTCGACAAGATCACCCCGAGCGGCGACCAGACGAAGTTCCCCTTCAGCGTGGCCGGCCCTGCCGGCTACTCCGACTCCTTCCAGCTCTCCTCGGGCGACACGCCGCACGACAGTGGGCAGATCAAGTCCGGCACGTACACGGTGACCGAGACTCCCGGGGACCCGAACGTCTGGAAGGCACCGTCGGTCACCTGCAAGGACCAGGGCAACAACGCCGTGGGGTACACGAACGGCGCGGTCAGCATCGCGCCCGGCGCCACGGTGACGTGCACGTTCACGAACTCGAAGAAGCCGCAGCTGAACGTGATCAAGAAGATCGTCGGCGGCAACGGCACGTCGGATTCCTTCGATGTTCACGCTGATGGAGGGGCGAAGATCGACGACGCCACCAGCACGGATCCCGCTGGTACCAGTTCAGGCGCGTTCGCGGTCTCGGCCGGCCCGCACACGGTCACCGAGACGCTCGGCGACGGATCGACGCCGGTCAGCCCCTCGGACTGGGAAGTCAGCTTCAGCGGCGACTGCGACTCGAGTGGAGACGTCGACGTCCAGAACGACGAGTCGAAGACCTGCACGATCACGAACTCGAAGCTCCCGAAACTGACCGTCGTCAAGCAGATCGAAGGCGGCAACGGCTCCAGCTTCGACATCTCCGTCGGCCAGACCAAGGTGCTCGACGACGCCGGCGACGGCGCCAGCGACGAGCGCACCTACACGCCCGGCAACTACGCCGTCACCGAAACCTTCGGCAACGGAGAAGCGATCGGCGCCGACTGGTCCGTCGTCTACAGCGGCGACTGCGCCCCCGACCGCAACGTCAGCCTCGCCTACGGCGACGACAAGACCTGCACGATCACGAACAAGCGCAAGCCGAAACTGACCGTCGTCAAACAGATCGAAGGCGGCAACGGCGCCGGCTTCGACCTCAAAGTCAACGACAGCACCGTCCTCGACGACGTCGACGGCACCGGCGGCCAGGCCAGCAACACCTACCCGGTCGACACCGCCTACACCGTCACCGAGACACTTGCCAACGGCGACCCCGTCGACCCCGCACTCTGGGAGACGACGACGAGCGGGAACTGCTCCGGCACCCTCGCCGCCGGCGACGACAAGACCTGCACGATCACCAACAAGCGCAAGCCGAAACTGACCGTCGTCAAACAGATCCTGGGCGGTGACGGCTCCAGCTTCGACATCTCCGTCGGCCAGACCAAGGTGCTCGACGACGCCGGCGACGGATCGACCGACACCCGGACCTACGACCCGGGCACCTATGCGATCACGGAGACGCTCGGCACCGGGGGTCCGGTACCGGCCGGCTGGAGCACGAGCTACAGCAGCTCGTGCGCGCAGGGATCGGTCACGCTCGACTACGGCGACGCGAAGACGTGCACGCTCACGAACTCGAAGCTCCCGCGGCTGGTCGTAATCAAGAACGTCGTCGGCGGTGCCAAGTCGCCGGGTGATTTCCAGATGTCTGTCTCCGGCAACGGCCCGAGCCCGTCGAGCTTCTCCGGCAGCGCCGAGGGGAGCGTCGTGTCGCTCGAGCCGGGCCGCTACGACGTCTCCGAGGGCGAGGATTCGCACTACTCGGCGTCGTACTCGGCGGACTGCAAAGACGGCTCGATCGCATATGGCGAGAGCAAGACGTGCACGATCACGAACACACGAAAGCCCTCGAGCGTCACGATCGACAAGGTCGCCTCGCCGACCTCGGTACCCGAGCCCGGCGGAAACGTGACGTTCACGTTCCGGGTACACAACCCTTCGCCGGCGGACACGGTGACGATCGACGCGCTGACGGATTCGGTCTACGGCGACCTCTTCCTCAAGGGCGACTGCGACGCGCTCGAGCACAAAGAGCTCGCTCCGGACGACGGCGCTGCCGGCGGTCCGGACGAAACCACGTGCTCGTTCATCGCCACGGTGTCGGGCAACGCCGGAGACTCGCACCACAATGTCGCGCGCGTCACGGGCCACGACGAGGACGAACGCCCCGTCACAGCCGGAGACTTCGCCGATGTCGAGCTCACCGACGTCGCGCCGTCGATCGACGTGACGAAGATCGCCGATCCGATCACCGTGGCGGAGCCCGGCGGTCCAGTCGAGTTCACGGTCCACGTCAAGAACACGTCTGTGTCGACAGACCCGGTCAGGATCACGTCTCTCGTGGACGACCCCGACGGCGTCGGCCCGGCGGAACCGATCGACCTGAACGGCAAGGGCTCCTGCTCCGTGCCGCAGGTGATCCGGCCGAGCGAAACGTACACGTGCAAGTTCACACGAATGATCACGGGCAACGCCGGTGAGGTGAAGATCGATGTCGTGACCGCCGTCGGTCACGACGACGACGGGCACAGCGTCAGCGACCACGACGACGCAGAGGTGACGATCACCGACGTCGCGTCCTCGATCACGGTCGACAAGTCGGCGACACCGAACTCCGTTCAGGAGCCGGGCGGTGACGTGGCCTTCACGGTCGTCATCAAGAACACGTCGGCGGCCGACGCGGTCACGATCGACACGGTGGTCGACAGCATCTACGGCAACCTGGCGACGAAGGGCACCTGCGACACCCTCATTGGCAAGGTGCTCCAACGCGACGACCATGCGGTCGGCGGATTAGACGAGGCGACCTGCACGTTCACCGGCCTGGTGACCGGAGGCGCCGGCTCGACACACACGAACGTCGTCACCGTCACAGGACACGACGACGATGCGCACTCGCTGACGGCTCACGACGACGCGACGGTGACGATCACGCCCGCGCCGGTGGTGCCGAAGCTCATCGATCTCCACGTGACGAAAACCGACCTGCCCGATCCGGTTCAGCTGAACGGCCGGCTGACCTACACCATCGTCGTCGGCAACAACGGCCCGGATGCAGCCACCCAGGTCACGCTGGCGGATCCGCTGCCTGCCGGCACGAGCTTCGTCTCGGTGTCGACCACCCAGGGCACCTGCACGGGCGACGTGCTCATCAGCTGCAACCTCGGCACCGTGCCCGTCGGCTCGACCGTAACGATCACGCTCGTCGTGACGGCACAGCAGACCGGCGTGCTGACTAACACGGTGACGGTGGTCGGGAAGGAGCCCGAAGCGAGCACGGCCAACAACCAGGCGACGGCAACGACGCTCGTACCGACGCCCCTCGTCCGCCAGACAAAGGAGCTCGTTTGCGACACGTTCACGGTCACGCCGAAGTCGCTGCGAGTCGGAAAGCGGGCTACGATCGTGGTGCACGTCACGGGCGGCGGCAAGCCGGTCAAGGGGAGGAAGGTCATCGTGAAGGGAGCCGGCATCCTGAAGAGCGGCCGCACGAACGCCCGCGGTGTCGCGCGCATCGCGGTGAACCCGCGCCGGCCGGGAATCGTCACTATCACGGTGCCGCAGAAGCTCACCTGCGGCAACAAGCGGATCGGTGTGGTCGGTGCTTTCGAGACTCGCTTCACGGGGTAGGAAGGCCGTTCTCGCGGCGCTGCCGGCGCTCCTGGTATTCGTGCCAGTAGCGCCGGCTCAGCCCGCGCTGACGGCCGGCAAGAGCCTCTCCGTAGCCGGCTCCGGCGAGCTCAACCGGGATGTCGCCGTCCGCGCGGCGCCGCGCAGTGACGCGCGGCGGATCACCGTGCTGCGGCAGTTCCGCCGCGACTACCGCCCGCAGGTCGTGCTTGCCCTCTCGCAGCGCACCGATGTGGAGAGCGGCACGCCGACGTGGTACCGCATCAGCGTGCCGGGCAGGCCGAACGGGCGGACGGGTTGGATCCCGGCCGACGCTGCGGACCTCCGTCCGGTTCACGAATTCATCCACATCGACCGCGGCGCGCGGACGCTCGAGCTCTGGAGCAAAGGACGCCTGGCCTTGAAGACGAGAGTGGCAGTCGGCCGTCCGGGCATGGAGACGCCGCTCGGCCTCTTCTACGTCACGTGGAAGGTAGTCCCGCGTGCGCCGGTACTCGGCAAGTTTGCCTTCGAGACGAGCGCGTACTCGAAGCTCTCGGAATGGCCCGGAGGCGGAATCGTGGCTATCCACGGAACGCCCGAGCCGCAACTCCTCGGCCAGGCCGTCTCCCACGGCTGCGTGCGAGTGGCGAACCGCGACATCCTCCGCCTTCGCACCCTTGTCGCGCTCGGTACGCCGATCCGCATCGTCGCGTAGAGGGTTGATGTGTAATTCGGCCGCAGCCGGGGGCGTTCCAGACCAAGCCGGGCAGTGCGGTCGTTCGCGGCGCGTAGCAGCGCTACGTGTCGCGGGCGAACGTGCTGATCCGGCGTGTGTCTGGGGCGTCATCCGGCCCGGCGGAATTACGCATTAGGCCTCTAGCTCCCCCGCCGGATCGCAGGATCGCGCCGCGACGTTACCGCTGCTGCCGGCGACGCTCCCGGCGAGCCAGCCGATTGCTCAGCGCCGTGCCGTCGCCGAACGCACGACGAAGGTGCTGGATCCCAAGACCTTCCCGTACCGCCGAGCCGTAATCTGTCCGCGCCCGGGCCAGACGTACCAGCGGTAGACGCCCGGCTCGAGGCGCTGCGCTCGCCCGTTGAACCTCCACTGCGCCCGCAGCTGCAGCCTCGTCCGCGTCGGCCACGCGGACAGCACCTTTCGGCCGGCGCGGTAGAGCTGGACGTTGTAGTAGCTCGCGCCTCGGACCGGACGCCATCGGAGCAGCGGGGGCCGGGTGACGCGAGCCCCGGCCGCGGGCGCGAAGAGGGCGGACCTCGCGACCGTTCTCGTTACCACGGCGACAGTCCACTCTGACCCGGCCGGCGTCGCGTCGACATTCCCGGCCGCATCGATTGCGCGAACCGCGAAGCGGTGCACCCCGCTCGCAAGTCCGGCGTAGGAGCTCGGCGAGCCGCAGGGCGCGAAGGAGCCGCCGTCGAGCCGGCACTGGAAGATGGCCGACTCGCTCGCGGAGAAGGTGAACGCCGCCGATCTCGCGGTCGTGCGCAACGCCGGCGCGGAATCGATCGTCGTCTGCGGAGCCGTGGCGTCGATCGTCCAGGAGGCGGACGCGGCGCCGACGTTTCCGGCCGCGTCGGTTGCACGCACCGCGAACGCATGACCGCCGTCAGACAGGCCCGCGTACGACGCCGGAGAGCTGCACGGCTCGAAGCCGCTGCCGTCGAGATTGCACTGGAACGTCGACGGCTCGTCCGCGGAGAAGGAGAAGCCCGCGCTCGTGCTGTTGGTGAGCGCGGCCGGGCCCGACGTCACAGCGACGGCGGGCGCACGCGTCTCGATCGTCCAGGCATACGCGGTCTCCGGCCCGACGTTCGACAGGCCGTCGATACCCCTGACGACGAAGGTGTGTCGGCCATCGGCCAGAGCGTTGTAAATCTGAGTAGGCGCACAGGACGCGAACGCCGCGTCATCGAGCTTGCACTGGAAGGACGCGGGCTCGTTCGCGGAGACGGTGAAGCTCGCCGAGCGGCTGTTGGTCGGATCGGCCGGCCTCTGCGTGATCGCCGAGGTCGGCCCGACCGTGTCGACCGTCCAGGTATAAACGGTCTCCGGCCCGGTGCCTCCGGTGCCCGTTGCCCGAACCCGGAACGTATGCGGTCCTTCGGAGAGGTTGAGGTAAATCTTCGGCGAGCTACAGGTGGCGAAGTCACTGCCGTCGAGCTTGCACTCGAACGTCGGAGACTTGCCCGGCGTGTTGTCCACCTTGAAAGCGAAGGTGGCGCTGGCGGAGGCGTATTCACTCGGCTGATCTGGCTTCTCCGTCAGCGTGACGACGGGGAGATTCGCCTCGACGAGCCAGTCGTACCTCGCCTCGGCTCCTGTATTGCCGGCGGCATCCGTCGCCTTGACCTTGAAGATGTGGATGCTGTCCGAGAGGTTGTTGTAGGTCGCCGGCGAGCTACAAGAGGCGAAGCCACGACCGTCGAGGTCGCACAGGAAGCTCGCCGCCTCGCTCGCGGAGAACCTGAAAGTTGCCGACTTGACGCCGCTCGGATCGTTCGGCTTCTCGGTGATGGTCACCGTCGGAGGAGCTGTATCGATCGTCCAGGAGTAGCTCGTCTCGCCAGTGTTACCGGCAGCATCCGTCGCCTTGACGATGAACGTGTGCGCCCCATCGATGAGCTCGGGCTCGCCGTAGCTCGTCGGCGACGTGCAGGGCACGAACCCTCCGCCGTCCAACTTGCACAGGAAGCTGGACGGCTCGTTCGCCGAAAAGGCGAACGTGGCCGACCGGCTGGCGCTCGCCGCGGGAGGTCTTTGGGTGATCGTCGCGATCGGCGAGACGGTATCGATCGTCCAGGAGTAGCTCGCCTGGCCCGTGTTGCCCGCGGCATCCGTTGCCCTCACCGTGAAGGTGTGGGGGCCGTGACCGGCGGAGTAGCTCACTGGGGACGTACATGCCGCGTACGGAGCGTTGTCGAGCCTGCACTGGAAGGCCGCCGGCTCGGTCGCCGAGAAGGCGAAGCTCGGCGACGTGACGTTGCTCGGGTTGGCGGGATGCGAGCTGATCGTGACGACCGGTGGCGTGCCGTCCACCTGCACCGTGGGCTGAGACCCGCTGAGGACGAAAGCGGCGTCGCCCCGGAGGAGCTCGGTCGCCCAGATGTAGGTGCCGTCGGCTGCGGCGGAGGTCGCCGAGAAGACGACGGTGAGCGTCGCCCCGGGGCAGAGGCGGCTGTTGGCGCCTCCCCCCAAGGTGGGCCGCTTGAGATTGATCTTCCCGTCCGCGACCAGGGTTCCGTCGGCAACCCACGTGGAGGCAACGCAGTCGCCCGCGGCGCTCGCCGAGGCCTGGACGCTTGCCGGGGCGACGACGAAGCCGAGCGGGATCCCGATCTTTGCCTTGTCCGCCTTCCCAAGGGACAGCGGGTCGTTCGTCAGCGCGATCGTGTACGAGTTCTGCGTCGACGGCTTGACGTGGGACGGGCTACCGGTCGCCGTGTAGCCGTCGATCGGCTCGCCGGAGGCCCCCGAGACGAGGACGAGGGCAAGGGCAGTACTGATGGCGAGCAGGATCCGGCGGTTGAACAAGTCGTTTTCCCCCTTAAAGACCGATGAGCAGGACGCAGAACATGACGAAGGCCACTCCGGCCGCGCCAAAGGCGAACAGCGCCAGGTCGGAGCGGTGCGCCTGGAGGCTGGCCGCGACTCCGGGCCAGGGCAGGAGTGCGGGCGAGATTGAGGCGGCAGCCAACAGCAGCAGCGCAATTCCGATCAGCGGCGCGAGGACGACGGTGAAGGCACTCAGCGAGGACCCCGGCGTCTCGAGTCCGGGCGAGACGGGCGCCGCCGTTTGCCTTGTCGCGCTCGAATCAGCCCGAGCCGGCCGGCGCGTGGCCCTCTCCTCTTGGGCGCGAGCGGGGCGCTTCGGCTTATTGACGACGACTGCGGCCCGGCGAGACGCCCGGTGCACAGGGCGAGATGTCACGGGACGAACGGTTCTCGAC
>JACDAN010000043.1 GCA_013695385.1 Actinomycetota bacterium
GTCCCATGCGGCGCACTATCTCACAGTCGCCGGATCCGTAGACGCACTAGAGATTTCCGCGCAGCGCCTGCTCGCGCTCGATCGATTCGAAGAGGGCCTTGAAGTTGCCCTCGCCGAACGTCGTCGCGCCGTGGCGCTCGATCACCTCGAAGAAGACGGTCGGTCGGTCCTGCGCGGTCTTCGTGAAGATCTGGAGCAGGTAGCCGTCCTCGTCCCTGTCCGCGAGGATGCGCAGCCGCTCCAGGTCGTCGTAGTCCTCGTTGATCTCGCCGACCCGGCCCTGCACCTCCTCGTAGTACGTCTCCGGCGTGTCGAGGAAGGCGATGCCGCGCTCCTTCATCGCCTCGACGGTGCGGACGATGTCCTCGCTCTGCATGGCGATGTGCTGGACTCCGGGGCCGCCGTTGAACTCGAGGTACTCCTCGATCTGGCTCTTCCGCTTGCCCTCGGCCGGCTCGTTGATCGGGAACTTGATCTTCCCGCTCCCGTCCGACATCACCTTGGACATGAGCGCCGAGTACTCGGTCTGAATCTGGTCGTCGCCGAAGTGGACGATGTTCGTCATCCCGAAGACGCGCTCGTAGAAGCCGACCCAGTGGTTCATCCGGCCCAGCTCGACGTTGCCGACGACGTGGTCGAGGGCCTTCAGGCCCACACCGGGCGACAGGTGGCCGTTCTCCGAGACAGATCGGTACCCGGGAAGATACGGACCCGCGTACTCCTCACGGTTCACGAAAGTGTGAATGACCTCGCCGTAGGTTCCGATCGCGGCGAGCTCGACCTTGCCGTGCTCGTCCTCGACCCACTGCGGCTCGGCGATGCCGCGGGCGCCCCGCTGGACGGCCTGGCGGTACGCCTCGGCGGCGCTCGGCACCTGAAGCCCGATGTCCTTGACGCCGTCGCCGTGCCTGCACGTGAACTCCGACACCTCGTTGTTCCCGCGGAGCCCGCTGGTCAGGACGAGCCGGATGTCGCCCTGCTCGACGACGTACGAGGCGCGATCGCGCACACCGGTCTCGGGGCCGGCGTACGCCGTACGCGTGAAGCCGAGCGCATTCTCGTAGAAAAACGCAGCCTGCTTCGCGTTGCCGACCCAGAGCTCGACGTGGTCCCAGCCCTCGAGTGGCATGAAGTCGTTCATTGACCGAATCTTAACCCCAGTTCCGACAAAGCCCAACGCAGCGCGATCCGGGCTTGTGCGAGCTGGAAGGGGCGGACATGCGGAGCGGTTTCCGGCGGCGGCAGGCCCGCCCGCGCTGCGAAGAAGCCGGCGAGCGCAGCCGCGAGCTCTGGCGAATCGGGAAGCACGGCCTCGGGCTGAGGCCCGCCCTCGAGATGAAGCGAAGACGCCCAGGCAGCGATGTCGACGTGGGGGTTTCCGATGTGCGCGTGGTTCCAGTCGAAGAGGACCGCGCCACGCTCCGTAAGACAGAGGTTGTCGCTGCGGACGTCAAGGTGGAGCAGCGCGTCGCCTTCGAGGACAGCGCTTTCAGCGGCGTTGCGCAGAACGGGCAGGTTCTTCCTCAGCCAGCTCCCTGACCCGAGGCCGAGGGTGAGGAACGGCTCTGGATCGCGAGCGATCTCGGCCCAGCCGCCGAGAAGCCGGTCCCGCTCCTTCTCGAGTGGGGTCCAGCCAGTCGGGCGGCGTGGTTGCAGCCACCGTACCGAGCGCAGCGAGGACGGCCTCGACGGCACCTTCGTCCCACGGTGGGACCCAGCGGGCGCCACTGAGGTCCTCCAGTACGAGGATCGGTGGGTCGGCTTCGTCGGCGCCCAGGAGCGCCGGCATGAACGGGCCGGAGACGGCGCGGTAGATCGGGATCTCCTGACGCAGGAAGCCACTCGTGACCTCCTCGGCGCCGCTCTTGACGAACGCAGTGCGCCCATCCTCGAGTTCCGCGATCGCGTGGAAGGCGGCTGCATAGCCGCGACTCTGGATGGGGCGGAGCGCCATGACACGCGACCCGACCAGCGCGGCGACCCGCTCCTCGATCACGCCGACTCCAGGGCAGGACGGCGACGAGCGAGAAGCAACGCCGCTCCGATCGCGAGGCCCCCGGCGATCTGGAGCCAGGTCAGCTCCTCAGAGAGGAGCGCGACGGCGAAGAGCGCCGCCAGGAACGGCTGGAGGTTCGTGACGAGCGTGGCCTTCGAGGGCCCGACCCGCTCGATCGCCGTGAACCACAGGATGTTGGTGAGCACGAGAGGCCCCAGGACGGCGAATGCGAAGCCGGCCCATACGAGCGTGCCAAGGTCGAGCCGCTGGCCCGCAAGTTGGGGCAGCGCGGTCACGAGAAGCGGAATCGAGCCGAGCACCAGGCCTCCGGCGCTGATCCTCCAGGCCGAGTAGTGCCGGAGGAGCGGGACGATGGCCACCGAGTAGAAGCCCCAGGTCGCCGCGCCTACGAAGGCCAGCACGATCCCGAGCGCGTTGCCCGAGAAGCCGCCGCCCGTGCCCGCCGCGACTAGGGCGACGCCGACGAAGGAGATTGCAGGGGCGATCCAGAAACGCCTCTGGAGTCGTTCGATCCCGAGCGCAAACGCGAACAGGGCGGTGAGGATGGGGAGACTCCCGAAGATGAGCGCGACCGTGGATGCGTTCGTGAGGTCGATCGAATAGACGAACGCGACCTGGTTCAGGAAGACCCCGACGAATGCGGCTGCGCCGAGTAGGGCGAGGTGGCGCCGGCTGAACCGGACCGATCGCTCGAGGCCGTACGTAACGCTCGAGACCACGAGAGCGGCGGACGTGAAGCGCGTTGCCGAGTAGGCGAGCGGCTCGAACCCGTGCGTCAGCACGTAGCGCGTGACCGTAAAGTTGAACGCCCAAATCGAGACGGTGGCGAGGAGCATCACCTCGGCCACGCTGATCCGCCTCACCGGCCGACACTACCGATGAGTTGCGCCGTTCCAGCAAGTCTGAACAGGCAGGGCCACGACCAGGAGGAAAGCAATGGGACGAATCGTCGTTACCGAGTTCGTGTCGATGGATGGCGTGATGGAAGCGCCGGGCGGCGAGGAGGGCTACGCACATACCAATTGGACCTTCGAGTTCCCCGACGAGGGGCAGTACGAGTACAAGACCGAGGAGTTGATGGACTCGGAAGTACAGCTTCTCGGCCGGGTGACCTACGACGGGTTCGCGGCGGCCTGGCCCGAGCGGACGGACGAGGCGGGGTTCGCAGACAAGATGAACGCGATGCCGAAGTACGTCGTCTCGGCGACGCTCGAAGAGGCGACCTGGAACAACACCGAGATCCTTCGCGGCATCGACGACGTGAGACGGGTGAAGACGGAGGTCGAGGGAAACATCCTCGTCGCCGGCAGCTGCACGCTCGTCCACTCGCTGCTCGAAGTAGACCTCGTCGACGAGCTTCGCCTCATGATCTTCCCGGTCATCCTCGGCTCGGGAAAGCGCATCTTCCCGGAATGTCCCGAGAAGACGGTCTTTGAGCTCGCCGACCATCGACAGTACGGGTCAATCGTCGTCCAGGCCTACCGGCGACCGGCGCGGTAGGTTTCGCGCGGATGGAGGGAGATCCGACCCGGGAGGACATCGACGCGCTCGTGGGCCCCGCGACGCCGCACTTCGCCTACCAGCTCCGCGCGCGGGTGCGGGAGCTGATCGAGGGCATGGCGGAGGATCATCCGGTGCGTCAGTACGGCGAGGAGCAGATCGAGCTGCTCGACCGCCTCGGCCATGCCTCGTCGAAGGCTGAGGACGGTCCGCCCGAGCCTCGGAGCCGCATCGGCTGGGAAACGATCCCGAGCTCGGCGCCGGCCGACGATCCGCTCCCCCGCCGGGGGCAATGAGCTTCGAGGGAGCGTCGGTGCTCGTCACCGGCGGCTCGCGCGGAATCGGCAAGGCGATCGCAACGCGCTTCGCGGAGCTCGGCGCAAAGAAGATCGCACTCGGCTACATGCGGAACGACACGGCGGCCGAGGAGACGGCCAACGAGCTGCGCGGCCTCGGAACGGAGCCGATCCTGATCCGCGGAAACGTCACCTCCGACCGCGTGCTCTCCGAGGTGGAGGAGCAAGGCCCGTGGAACGTCCTCGTCCACAACGCCGCCACCGGTGTCATCCGTCCCGCGCTCGAGACGGAGGACAAGCACTGGGACTGGACTCTCGGTGCAAACGCCCGGGCACTCTTGTCGCTCGCGCGGGTGGCGGCGCCGACGATGCCCGAAGGCTCCTCGATCGTCGGCATCTCGAGCCTCGGCTCGATCCGCGTCCTCGAGAACTACGTGCTGGTGGGAACGTCGAAAGCGGCCCTCGAGTCGCTCGTCCGATACCTCGCCGTGGAGCTCGCGCCGCGCGGCATCCGCGTGAACGCGGTCTCGGGTGGCGTCGTCGAGACCGGAGCGCTCGACCATTTCCCAAATCGCGAGCAGATGCTCGCCTCAGCCCGGAAGCGGACTCCAGCGGGCCGAATGGTCGAGCCCGACGACATCGCGGGCGCAGTTACTTTCCTTTGCTCTTCGGGCGCCGAGATGATCCGCGGCCAGACGCTGATCGTCGACGGCGGCTACTCGCTGCTCGCGTGAGCGACGGGCTGTAGGCCCGGCTCCGGGAGCTTCCCGGGATCGAAGATCGCCCGTCACAGGTCCACGGCGAGCCTGCGCTCTGGATCGAACGTCGCGAGTTCGTCCACTGCCACGGCGATCGATGGATCGAGATTCGGCTGACCGGCAAGCTCATCAGCCGCCTAGACGACGACCGCGTGATGCGGCGCTCGCGAACCTCTGACTGGGTGATGGTCGATATCGACCACGCTGACCTCATCGTCGAGCTGGCGCGACAGGCGCGCGAAGGCGAACCGTAGGCACTAGACACCGCCGCGG
>JACDAN010000047.1 GCA_013695385.1 Actinomycetota bacterium
CGTCCAGGGCGCGACCCGCCGGGCCGACCGGCGGGGCAGGATCCGCGCCACGGGCACCGTGCTCAAGGCCGGGCGTTACCGCATCACCCTCACCGTGCGGGGCCGCCGCGCCGTCACGCTGTCGCTGGGACTGCGGTAGGGGCCGCCTGTCGAAACGTCCTGTCGGCCGGCGACAGGCGGACATCACTGGACAGCACTCGTCCGTCTTCGCCGCGCCGCGCTGCGGTAGGGCACCCCGCACGTTCGTCGTTCTGATCTGAGGAGACCCCGTGCTCAAAATTGTGACCTCGGCCTGCCTCGCGTCCGTCGCGCTCCTGGCGGCGGCAGCGACGGCCGGCGCGGCCTCCGTCCCCACGAACCGGAATTCCGCCGATCGCGCTCCCTACGTCACGAAGGGCGGCCCCTCGCGCGGCTCGGACACGAGCGCGTTCTCGGCAGATGCGAAGCACGACGGCAGCTCAGGCCACCTCCCGGGCTCGAGCCTGAACGTCGAGCTGCTCGGGAAGCTGGAACCGAAGAGCCCGTTCGGCCCGCTCGTCCCGGGCCAGATCGCCGATGTCGCGGTCTTCAAGGACTTCGCCTACCTGAACTCCTGGGACGAGCCGACGTGCTCCAAGGGGGGCATCTACATCGCAGACCTCAGCGATCCACGCAAGCCGGCCCAGGCGGGCTTCATCCCTGCGCTGCCGAAGAACTACCACGGCGAGGGGGCGCACGGCATCAGCATGGCCACGCGCGCGTTCACCGGTGACGTCATCGCCGTGAACAACGAGACCTGCGCCGACACCGAGCGGGGCGGTGGCTTCGACCTCTACGACGTCAGTGACCCGCGCAACCCGCAGGTCCTCGTCCAGGCGGCCGGCGACTTCGGCGGCGAGGGACAGATGAACGGCCCCGGTACGAAGGCCAAGGAGTACCACAGCGTGTACATGTGGAAGAACGCCGGCAAAGTCTATCTCGTGGCCAGCGACAACGAGGAGCTCCACGACGTCGACATCTTCGACATCTCCGACCCGCGGCGCCCCAAGCCGGTGGCCGAGTACGACCTGCTCGAGACGTTCCCGCAGATCGCCGAGACGCCGGCGCCCTACGGCGACCTGGTCCTCAACCACGACATGGTCGTCAAGGAGATCGGCGGCCGCCAGATCCTGCTCGAGTCCTACTGGGACGCGGGTTACGTCATGGTCGACATCACCAATCCGGCGAAGCCGACCTACGTCGGCGACACCGACTTCGGTCCGAGCGACCCGCTCGTCCCGGGCATCCGCCCGCCGGAGGGCAACGCGCACCAGGCCGAGTTCTCCTTTGACAACGCGTACTTCCTGGCCGCCGACGAGGACTTCAACCCCTACCGCGCCGACACGTTCTCCGTGGGCGAGGCAGAGCGCCCCGCGGCGGAGGTCGGCGGCGGGTCCTCGGTGGCGTCGCTGCCCGACCAGACGCTGAGCGGCCCGGTGGTCTACGGCGGCTACGGATGCCCGGCCGACCCTGCGACCATGCCGAAGGCCTCTGACTACACGGCGGAGCAGCTCGGGCTCCAGGCCGGCGACGAGAAGATCCTGCTCATGCAGCGCGGCCCCTCGGGGGACCCGAGCGCGGACTACAACGCCAACGGGAACCTGACCGACGACGCCTGCTTCCCGGGCGAGAAGGCGGCCGAGGCGTTCGACGCCGGATGGGACGCGATCGTGCTCGTCAACCGCCACACGGGAAGCGACGACACGGCCGGGACGCCGTTCTGCGGCTCGGGTGGCTACCTCGCGGACAAGCCGATGGTCACGACGTGCACCACCCACGCCGCCTACCACGAGGTCTTCGAGACGACGCCGCAGTTCACAACCCCGTACTCGTCCACGGACGCGCCGGTCCTCGGGACGATCAGCCCCAAGCGCGTGACCGCGACCTCGAAGTTCGACGGCTGGGGCTACGCGCACCTGTACCGCCGGGAGGGCGGGAAGGCCGCGCGTGTGGGCTCCTACGCGATCCCCGAGGCGCTCGACCCAGCCTACGCGTTCGGCTTCGGCGACCTCTCGATCCACGAGTTCGCCACCGACCCGGCGCAGAACCTCGCCTACAGCGCCTACTACTCCGGCGGCGTGCGGGTGTTCCGGTTCGGCGCCACGGGGCTGACCGAGGTCGGGCACTACATCGACCCGGCGGGAAGCAACGTCTGGGGCATCGAGCAGTTCGCGGCGGGAGCGGGCGCACCGAGAGGGCTCCGGGGCAAGCGCCTCATCGCCGCCTCCGACCGCGACGGAGGGCTCCAGATCCTGCGGTATACGGGCGGCTGAGGGTCGGGGACACCGCGATTCGCCGCGGTCGTCAAACGTCGCGTGGTCGAACGTGACGTTGCCGATGGTGACGGTCGTCGGGGCGGACGTGCTCATCGTAGGCTGCCGCGGGGCGCGAGCCAGCGCGTCGGTTGGCCCGTGATCCCTGCGATGCGGTCGTAGTCCTCGTCGTAGTGCAGCACCGCCACGTCGGCCGCCTCCGCGGCCGCGGCGATCAGGAGATCCGGATGCTTGACGGATCGCTGATGGGCGCCGCCGCGAGCGCTCAGCTGCTCGTACACCCACAACGCGCGCTCCCACTGAGCCTTGCCGATCGGGCAGTCGGCGAGTGCGTCGAGCTCCTCGCGGATATCGGCAAACTCGTGTCCGTTGCGGGCGCTATAGAGCAACTCGAGGCGAACCATGT
>JACDAN010000072.1 GCA_013695385.1 Actinomycetota bacterium
AGGCCACACAGCTCGCTCGGAGACCAGCCTCCGATCAGCCGCGTTCACAACGTCCGTGGGTAGGACAGCTAGGCGATCAGCGCTTCGACCAGCTGCGGTGCCCGCTCGACGAGCGCGGACTTGACGACCACCTGGTCGAACCCGGCTTCATGCGCCCGCCGCAGGCCGGAGGTGTCCGTGTGGTTCGAGAAGCCGAGAATGGGAGTCTCCGGAAAGGCATCGGCGACCTCGTTCGGGTCAATTCGCGAGATGTCCGCGACCACGAGATCGGGTTGGTCGACACCGTCGACCGTGGTGAAACGGTGGCCTGGAAGGGACGCCTCGAGTTTGCCGCGGAAAAAGAGGTCGACCCCCGCAAGCAGGATCGTCGCCACGTCGCGCCGAGGGTAACACTCTGGGCGTGAACGAGTGGTTACGGGAGGGGATCGATCTGATCCGCCGCGGCGAGTACTTCGAGGCCCACGAGTCGCTGGAGGACGCCTGGAGGGCCGCAGAGCCCGGGGAGAAGGACTTTTTCCAGGGTCTCGTGCACGTCGCTGTCGCGTGGCACCACGCAAGTCGCGGCAACCGGCCGGGCTGCGAACGCCAGCTCGCGAAGGCGGCGCGCCGTCTCGGCCCGTTCGCGCCTGCACACCGGGGAGTGGACGTCACGGCGATCCTCGGCTCGGTCGCGGAGGCCGAACGGCAGGTTGCGACCGGCACGCTCGTCCTTCCGCGGCCGCTAGAGCCGAGTTCTTAGAGCGTCCCGAGGCCGACCAGCTCGAGCGCCCGGTTGACGCCCACGCGAAGCCAGCCGTCCTGGTGGAAGAAGAGCGCAAGCCCGATGGTCACCAGCGTCGCGCCGCTGATCGCCCTGATCGCCTGGTAGTGGTCGCGTAACCAGCGGAAGGCGCCCATCGCACGGACGAACCCCACCGCCACGAGCACGAAGGCGACGCCGAGGCCCACGGAGTAGGCGGCGAGGAGGAGCGAGCCCTTGAGAACCGTCTCCGTATTGCCGGCGAGAACGAGCACGGACGCGAGAACGGTCCCGATGCACGGCGCAGCGCAGACGGCGAACGCCGCCCCGAGTGCGACGTTCGACCCCCGTCGCCGAGCGCCGCTCAGCAATCCCGGTGCGACGATCCGCTCCGGCCAGGGCAGCAGTCCGAGGAAGGCGAGACCGAGCACAACGAGGATGAAGCCGGCGAGCTCGGCCCGCCGGTTGATGTCGAGCACCCCGCCGAGCGCAGCCGCCCCGGCGCCGAGCAGGACGAAGACGACGGTGAACCCGAGAATGAAGGGGAAGCTCGATCTCGCGACGCGCCTCCCCACTCCAGGCTCCCCGAGCCGGTTCGCCTCCACGGCAGAGACTGCGGACAAATAGCCCGGGACGAGGGGAAGCACGCAGGGCGTGATGATCGAGAGGACGCCGGCAAGGAATGCGGCAGGGAGCTCAACCATCGAAGCGCGCGAGCTCCTGGTCGAGCCGGCGCTCCACCTCGGGATCGAGGCCCGCGCGGCCGTTCGACCCCGAGGTGGGCTCATCGGGCGGACGGCCCCGGCTCCACCGCCAGACGAGGAGCGAGACGACCGCCGCCCCCACCGCGAGCCCCGTGAGAGGCAGGAGCCAGGCAAGCAGGTGGAAGCCCTCCTTCGGAGGTGCCGCGAGGACCGCCGGACCGAACATGACCACGAGCTCGTCCTTGATCTGCTCTTCCGATGCGCAGGCGGCGACGCGTCTTCGGACGTGAGCCTTGATCTCCCGGGCGACGGGTGCGTCCGACTGGTCGAGGGTCGTCTTGCACGTCGGGCAGATCAGCTGACCCTCGAGGCGCGCGGCCGACGGGCAAGCGGCAGCGGCGGTTCCGGCGAACGCGAGAGCCGCAACCGCCACGGCGAGGACCCTCATGCTCCGAGCAGCTCCTGCACGCAGGCCTCGAAGAGGTCGCGGTTCCTGTCGAGGTTCAGGCCACCCTGGATCCGGTCGCAGACGAGCTTGCCGTTCCGGGCGACGAAATACGTCTCGGGAGCGGCTGCAACGCCGTAGTCGCTCAGGGTCTTCCCTGGGCCGTCGTACGCCAACGGATACGTCATGCGGTTCTCTCGGGCGAATCGCCGCGCCACGCTCTTGACGTCGTAGAAATCGATTCCGATGACGACGAGCCCGCGGCCGCGGTACCGCTGCCAGACGCCTTCCAGAACCGGCGCCTCCTCCTTGCACGGAGCGCACCAGGAGCCCCAGAAGTTGACGACCACCGGCCGACCGCGGTACGCAGCGAGCGTCAGCTTGCCGGGGCGGTCGAGGCGGTCGAGGCGGAACGACGGCGCCGCCGGGTTGGCGCCGCGACCCAGCTTCGACGCCGCGCCCTCGTCCTGGGTGGCGAGCTTCCAGGCGAGAAGCGCGAAGAGGGCCGCCACGACGCCGACGGCGAGGATCTGGGCCGAGAGCTTCAACCGGCCTGCCATGTCCCCAAGGGTACGTCCCCCTAAGCGCCCAGGAGGGTTTGGCGGCACAGGCCGGTATTGCGCCAAACCCTCCTAGGCCCGGACGATGTAGACCGGTGCCCCGACGCGGACGTGGCTGAACAGCCACTCGGCCTCGGGAATCCGCATCCGGACGCAACCGTGCGACGCGGAGTAGCCGATCGACGCCGAGTCGGGCGTGCCGTGGATGCCGACTCCCGATGCGCTGATCCCCATCCAGCGGGTCCCGAGCGGATTCCCCGGGCCGGGCGGAACCGGCTTCTCGTCCTTCGCCCAGTCGGAGTCCGGCGGGTACCACCAGGGGTGACGCGCCATCGTCACGATCGAGAACCGGCCGATGGGAGTCGGGTACTCCGACTGCCCGGTGGCGACTCCGAAGACCTTCCAGAGCCGCATGCCTCGGTAGAGGTGAAGGCGCTTCGACTCGCGCCTGATCACGACGATCGGTCCGTAGCGCGAGCGGGTGACCGTGGGCTCGATCCGGTCGGCCCGAATCCGTACGGGTGCGCGCAGGTGCGTCCGAAGCGAAGCCACGATCGTCCTGACCGCGGCGCGCCGGCGCAGCGCTTGCCCGGCGCGCTCCTTCGTGATCCAGGGGCGAAGCTGCCGGAGTCCTACGAGCTCGGCGTTTCGAGCAGAGACGTCGAAGCGCCGTGCGAGGGCGCGGACGTAGCGCGCGACGCCTCCTGCGCGAAGAGTGACGAAGAGCGGGACTCGCGTGTCCGGCGCGGCGCGACTTGCCTGGTCGACGGCCAGGCGCACTCGCGCCGCGGCACCGAGGCGCTGGGGGGTCACCTTGATCGTCTGCCGGCCGAAGCGGATCTGGATCGGCCGGTCGAACCGGGTCTGAACGAGCACGGTGGCGTCCTGCGGCAGCAACCCGCTGACCTCGACCTTGCCGATCCAGACACCTTGTTGGATCGGTTGGGGCCCGCTCGGGCGGGTCGTCGTCGGTGCAGTCGTCGTCGGCGCGGTGGTGGTGCCCGTGCTCGTTCCGCTCGTGATCGGGAGCTGCAGCGGCCCCGCCTCGGCGACGACCGCGGCCGCGAGCAACCCGCTGGAGGCGCAGGCAAGCACGGCTAGAAGAGATGCGACCCCTCGCCTCATTCCAGTCGCCAGTCTAGGGAAAAGGGCCGCTCACGGCGCTGTCGGCAGCGGTTCCTCCTCGAAACGCCCTCCTTCGGCGGCGAACTCGACGATCATCCTGTCCGTGATCCATTCGACCGGCGCGCGGTCGTCCGTCCAGGGGTCGTCGGACGGAGC
>JACDAN010000091.1 GCA_013695385.1 Actinomycetota bacterium
CGCCCCAGCTGCTCGCCGGCGCGCCTCGCCAGCTCGGCGTCCGCGGTGCCGAGCTCCTGCCGATAGCGGAACGCCTGCTCGAGGTGGTAGCCGACGATCTCGTCGAGGTCGGCCGCGGAGCGCTCGAGCCAGTCGGCGTAGCGCTCGTGCAGCCCTGCGCGAGACTCCTTGGCGAGACCCAGATAGGCGGCGTCGCGAATCAGGATGTGCCGGAAGCGGAAGCCGTCGTCGCCGGGGATCGACGAGCGATCCGGCTGGATCAGGTCGCGGCGCACCAGCGACAGGAGCGTCGAGGCAGTCGGCTCGTCTCCTGAGAGCGAGGCGACGGCGCCGGCAGTGAACTCCCGTCCGATCACGGCCGCGCGCTCGAGAACGGCCCGCTCGTTCGGGACGAGACGGTCGAGCCGGGCGGCGAGCAGCGCCTGGATCGATGGTGGGATGGCGTCGCGGGGAGCGTCCGCGGCAAGGGCGAGCATCTGCTCGACGAAGAGTGGGTTGCCTTCCGCGCCCTCCAGGATCCGCCGGCGCTCCTCGGGTGCGAGGTCGTCGCCGCCGAGGGCGTCGACGAGACGCTGCGAGTCTTCACCGGTGAGGGGGTCGAGCGAGACGAGCAACGAGCTGGTCGTGCTCCATGTCGGCCGCTGCTCGAGCAGCTCGGGCCGTGCGAGCCCCAGGAGCAACACCGCGGCATCGCTCGTCCAGCCCACCAGGTACTCGATGAGATCGAGGAAAGTCGGTTCGGCCCACTGGAGCTCGTCGATGCCGACGACAACCGGTCGTTCCCGCGCGAGGTGCTCCAGGAAGCGCCGGACGGCCCAGAAGGTCTCCTCGCCGCCGGGTGCACTCTCGGCAGTCCCTACCGCTCCCGCAAGTCGCGCAGCGATCCGCTCGGCGTCGTCGGCGCCGGCCAAGGACTCTTCGATCCCTGCCTGGGAGAGGTGCCCGGTTGCGGAGAGCAGGATGCCGCGCAGTGGCCAGTACGTGATCCCTTCCCCGTAGGCCAGACAGCGGCCCACGAGCGTCGTCACCTCCTTGCCCGCAGTGCGCAGCAGCTCGTTGCCGAGCCGCGATTTGCCGATCCCGGCCGGGCCGACGATCGTTGCGAGGCGGCAGCGCCGGTCCTCTACCGCCGCCTCCAGCTCTCCGTGCAGCGCCGCCAGCTCGCGCTCCCGCCCGACCATCGGCGTATCGAGCCGGCGCGGAAACGCAGGCGCCCCCTCGACGACCCCCAACAGCCTCCAGGCCGCTACGGGCTGGGCCTTTCCCTTGAGGGTCAGCGGCTCCACCGGCTCGACGAGCACGGCATTCGACACGAGCCGGTAGGTCGCCTCGCCGAGCAGGATCTCACCGGCTCGCGCAGCTGCCTCGAGCCGCTGCGTCGTCGCGACGGCCTCACCGCTCGCAAAGGCGTGGCCCTGCGATGCGTCGCCCGTCACGACCTCCCCGGTGTTCACGCCGGTGCGGATCGAGAGCCGGAGGCGGTGCTCCTCCGCGAGCTTCGTATTCAGCTCCCCGAGCCCTGTGCGTATGTCGATCGCTGCCCGCACCGCGCGCAGCGCGTCGTCGTCGTGCGCAATGGGAATGCCGAAGACCGCCATCACTGCGTCGCCGATGTACTTCTCCACGGTTCCGCCGTGCCGCTCGAGCGCCTCGCGGACCGCCTCATAGTAGCGGTGCTGGACCTTGCGGAAGACCTCGGGGTCGATTCGCTCTCCCAGCGGGGTCGAGTCGGTGATGTCGCAGAAGACGACGGTGACCGTCTTCCGGGCGGCCATGGCCCCACTCTAGAGCCGCGGCGCCGTATCTTAGAGCCACGGCGCCGCATCTCTACACTGTTCGGCCGCATGTTCGACTCGCTCGGGGACAAGCTGAACGCTGCTCTCGGTCCGCTTCGCGGCCGCGGGAAGCTCGACGACGAGGCGATCGCGCGGGCGATGCGCGAGATCCGGCTTGCCCTGCTCGAGGCCGACGTCAACTTCCGCGTCGTCAAGGACTTCGTCGCCCGCGTACGGGAGCGGGCGGTCGGCCAGGACGTGCTCCGCAGCCTGACTCCAGGGCAGCAGGTCGTGAAGATCGTGCACGACGAGCTCACCTCGCTGATGGGAACGGGCGACTCCAAGCTCGTCTTCGCCAGCAAGCCGCCGACCGTCATCCTGCTCGCAGGACTGCAGGGCGCGGGCAAGACCACCGCTGCAGCGAAGCTTGCGCTGCTGCTGCGGAAGGAGAACCGCTCGCCGGCCCTCGTCGCGGCCGACCTCCAGCGTCCGGCCGCCGTCGATCAGCTCCAGCAGCTCGGAAAGCAGATCCAGATCCCGGTCTTCACCGGTACGGACCCGGTGCAGGCCACGCGCGACGGGATCGAGCAGGCGAAGGCTCAGGGTCGTGACGTCGTCATCGTCGATACGGCGGGGCGGCTGCAGATCGACGAGGAGCTGATGGACGAGCTGGCGCGCGTCCGGGACGCAGCGAAGCCCACCAACGTCCTGCTCGTCCTCGACGCCATGACCGGCCAGGAGGCCGTGTCCGTCGCCGAGTCCTTCAAGGAGCGAATCGCGTTCGACGGCGTCATTCTCACGAAGCTGGACGGTGACGCCCGCGGTGGCGCCGCACTCTCCGTGAAGGCGGTCACGGGCAGCCCGGTCAAGCTGGCGTCGGTCGGCGAGAAGCTCGACCAGCTCGAGTACTTCTACCCGGACCGGATGGCGTCCCGGATCCTCGGGATGGGCGACGTCCTAACCCTGATCGAGAAGGCGGAGGAGGCGGCCTCCGACGAGGATCAGGCGGCGATGGAGGCGCGGATGCGTTCCGGCGAGTTCAGCTTCGACGATTTTCTCGCGAGCTACCGGATGCTGCGGAAGATGGGCCCCCTCAAGGGCGTTCTCTCGATGATTCCCGGCGTCGGGAACCAGCTGAAGGGGATCGACGTGAACGAGCAGGACCTGTCGCGGGTCGAGGCGATCGTCCTTTCGATGACGCCGCAGGAGCGCCGGATGCCGCACGTGATCGACGGCTCGCGCAGGCGCCGGATCGCCGCGGGCAGCGGCACGGACGTCCAGCAGGTCAACAAGCTGCTCTCCGCCCGAAAGCAGATGCAGAAGATGATGAAGCAGATGGGAAGGGGCAAGATGCCCGGACTCCCCCAGGAGCTCACCAAGGCAAACCGGAGGTGAAATGGCTGTACGAATGAGGCTGACGCGGGTCGGGTCGAAGAAGAACCCGATCTACCGTGTGGTGGTCGCCGACTCGCGCTCGCCGCGGGATGGCAAGTTCATCGAGATCGTCGGCCGCTACAACCCGCAGACCGACCCGTCGACGATCGAGCTCGACGAGGACAAGATCCGCGACTGGCTGGGGAAGGGCGCGCAGCCCTCGAATACCGTCTCGCGCCTGCTGAAGATCAAAGACATCAGCATTGGCTGAGCTGCTGGCATATCTGGCGCGCCAACTCGTGGACGAGCCCGACGCCGTCCGGGTGGAGGAAGTCGAGTCGGAGCATCTGGTCGTCCTGCGGCTCCACGTCGCAAAGGACGACGTGGGCAAGGTGATCGGCCGCCAGGGCCGGATCGCCCGCGCGCTTCGCGCGATCGTGCGAGCCGGCGGCGCCCGCGACGGGCGGCGGCTCGTGCTCGAGATCGCCGATTAGCGACTCGGATCTCGTCACCGTCGGTCGCGTCGGGCGGCCCCACGGGCTCGACGGCTCCTTCGTCGTCGAGCGCTCGAGCGAGGACCCGATGCGGTTCGAGCCGGGCGCCGAGCTCGTCGCTTCGGGCAACGTCGTCAGGGTCGAGGAGCGCAAGCGATCAGGCGGGCGTCTCGTGATCCGGCTCGACCACCCGGTGCCCCGCGGCACCGAGCTCGCGGTTCCTCGTTCGGCCTTGCCGCCGCCCGAACCAGACTCGTACTACGTGTTCCAGCTCGTCGGGCTCGAGGTCGTGGAGGAGGGCGGCCGGCGCCTCGGTGCCGTCTCGGATGTCGCGCCGGGGGTGGCGAACGACGCGCTCGAGCTCGACAGCGGTCTCGTACTTCCGCTCGTCGAGGCCTGTGTGCGGGAGGTCGATCTGGAAGCGGGGCGAATCCTGGTGTCGCCCGGGTTCGCGCCCGATCAAGGCGCCGACTAGCGTCGCCGACAAAGAGGCCGTGCCGGCTCCGCCGGGGCGGCCGGATGACTAACCTGCCGAACCTCTGCGCATTGATGTCTTCACGCTCGTCCCTCATGCATTCGCCGCCGTCTCCGAACAGCGCCCTCTCGCCTCCGTCCTCGGAGAAGAGCTCGAGCTGCGGCTCTTCGGCTATCGCGACTGGACACCGCTGCACAGAGGCGAGGTCGACGACGAGCCCTACGGCGGCGGCGCGGGGATGGTTCTCCGGGTCGACGTCGTCACGGCTGCGCTCGAGGGCGTCTACGGCGGCCTTCCGGAGCACCGCGTGATTGCTCTCACCCCCCAGGGCCGCCAGCTCGACCAGCACCTGGTGGAGGAGTTGGCTCTGGAAAAGCAGGTGACGCTCCTCTCGGCCCGGTTCGAGGGCTTCGACGAGCGGATTCTGGCCCACCTGGCGACTGACACGATCTCCATCGGGCCGTACGTCCTCTCCGGTGGCGAGCTCCCGGCGATGGTGCTGGTCGACGCAATCGCCCGGCGGCTTCCCGGCGCTCTCGGCGAAGGGTCGGGGACGGAGGAGAGCTTCTCCGACGAGCTCGAAGGCGGGCTCGAGTACCCGCAGTACACGAGGCCCGCGGACTTCCGGGGCT
>JACDAN010000136.1 GCA_013695385.1 Actinomycetota bacterium
GGAGGAACAGTCCGAGCCTCCGGCCCAGCCGGAGCCACAGGCTCAGCCAGAACCTGCCCCCACGCCGGCCGCCGGGCCCGAGCCGCAGGACGAGCCGCTGCCGGAGACCGCTGCTGATCCCCTCCTGGCAGACGATGTCCTGGACCTGCCCACCGAAACGGAGGCAACCGAGACCCCGGAGGGCGAGGCTTCCGAAACCGGGGTTGGGCCCGACACGCCGACGGCGTCACCCGCTCCGAAGCCCGCCGTCGCCGCCACCACGCCGGCGCCGGGACGGGGAATCTCCGCGAAGAGTTCGGCGACCGCCGCAGGCTCCCGTCAAGCGACGACGCGCAAATGGGTGACCGTCCGCGCCATGACGCCGCCCGCCCGACAGCCCGAAGTCGAGCACGGGGAGGATCAGCGCGCCGCGACCGTCTGGCTGAACCGGGCGCTGCCCGACCCCACTCCGATCTCGAAGCGGCTCACCTCCCGGTTCGCCGCGCAGCTCGCCGCTGCTGCACGTCGGCATGACGCCGACTGGTCCGCCATCCTCGGCGTCCTGCGTGCTCAGGGCTCCCGGGGCGCGGCGCCGGCGACGCGTGTCGAGCTCGACCGGCTGGCTGCACGCCTAGCCGGACAGGACACCTGGCGGGCGGCCCTCGCCCTCTCGGGGCGCACCGGCTTCGCCGATCGGGCCGAGGCCCTCGCCGACTACTACCGCGCGGTCGGGCTGCGGCCACTCGTCATCGGCCTCGAGGAGGCGAAAGGCCGGGTCGTCAAGCGGCTACTCACAGACGAGCGCGTCTGGCTCTATTGGGGCGGACGCACTGATCTCGAGGTGGACCGCATCGACGTCCGGATCGTCGCCCTCGTCTCCTACCTCGCCGAGCGCCACGGGTCCGTGACGGTCTCAAGCCTCTTCTCCGGACACCGTAAGTTCGCACGCCCAGGAGTGATCTCCGCCCATACGTACGGGCAAGCGGTCGACATCGCGGCGGTCGGGGGCACCGCGATCGCAGGCAACTCGCAGCCCGGAGGCATGACCGAAGAAGCCGTCCGCTCAATCCTGCTCCTCCCCTCCGAGCTCCAGCCGCAGCAGGTGATCTCACTGCTCGGTCTCGGCGGGCCCTCGTTCCCACTCGCCGACCACGGAGACCACATCCACGTTGGCTACTGAGGTCGTCCGCTTTACCCGGCCGGACGGGCGCGTCGTCTGCGAGAAATGTCGCCTGGCGACGCGTCCGCTCGGGCGGATGCGGGGTCTCCTCGGCCGGCGGAGCCTTCCGTCGGATCAAGGCATTCTGCTGAAGCCTGCCGCCTCGATCCATACCTTCTTCATGCGCTTCCCGATCGATGCGGTCTTCCTCGACCGGGAGCACAGAGTCGTGGGGATCGAGCGCGACGTTCGGCCCTGGCGGACGGTAGGACGCCGGGGCTCGCACGCCGTGCTGGAGCTCCCGTCCGGCGAGTGCCAGCGGCGCGAGCTCGCGGTGGGTGAGCGGCTCGTGAGTGCATAGAGCCTCGAAAGGCTCAGCGCGAGAAACCGGACGCCACCTGCATCAGGCGGAGCATCCAGATCGACGCGAGAAAGGCGTACACGAACCCGGGGAGTACGATCAGGAACGAGGTGCGGAACGCCGCCGAGACCGAGGTACTCGCGTCGGGAACGAGGCACAGCACGAGCCCCGCCGCGACGAAATGAACGACCGCCCACACCAGGCTTCTTGGTGCGAGGTTTGGGAACCGTGCGTACAGCCACAGGGCCAGTAGGGCGGCGCCGAGCGCAAGGGCAGAGACGAACAGCTCAACGGACATCTTTTCTTCCTTTCGCCCGGGTTAACGCTAAACGGCCACCGCCAGCGCGTCGCCGGCGGTCGAGGCGGCCCGGCGGTGCGCGGACTGCCAGCTCTTGAGATACACGCCTAGCTCACGCCGCTCGGAGAGCGGGCTCGCGACCTGCGGCACGATTGCCTCGACCGTGCTGTCGTCCAGTCGCAGCGCGAAGCAGCCGCCTGCACGGAGGAACCCGACGAAGTCGTCGAGCCGGTCAGGGTTGTCGATCGAGATCTGCATGCGGCCTCCTGGTCGGATGTGCGAGCTCGTTCGACCACTGTGCCCGAGCGGCCGTACTTTTCTCATCACCCGACAGGTGGTACACCCGTGTGCTTGACCGGATTTGACGCCCGGGAGACCACCTCGATCCGCTGCCGCTCGTGCGTGTCCCGGCCGCGCTCGTCGGAGCGCGCGTCGACCTCCCACCAGAGCTCCCCGTGCTTCGACTTGAAGTTCGGCAGGGCGTCGCCCGGCAACGGGATCTCGAACTGGTAGGAGGCGCCCGTTGTCAGGTCGCCGGTGTGGATGGGCCCGCCCGAGCGCGTGACCGGCGTGTCCTCGTAGTCGTCGCCCGTCTGCTCGCGGTAGTTCAGCGATACCTCCAACGTGCGCGAGCTGCCGCCCTCGACCACCACGACCGTCCCGCGCACGACCTCCCCGGGGGGCATAGCGCTCCTCGTCGAGCTGGATCTCGAGCCGCAGGCTCACGGCAGAACCCGGATCTCCCGCGACCGCACGGCGTCGAGTCCCCGGTCCCGCGGTCGGCGGGCAGCGACGCGCCACCGAAACTTGAGGTACTCCCCGTCGTACGAGAAGGGGCCGTCCGGTGGAACGTCGAGGGTGACAACCTGTTCCGACTGGCTCGAATCCGCCGGAATCCAGCGCTCGTACGCAACGTCGTCCTCGACCGCCTCGGTGCTTCCGCGCGCCCGCAGCTGCGGGGAGAAGACGGTGTAGGTCTCGGTGCAGACG
>JACDAN010000154.1 GCA_013695385.1 Actinomycetota bacterium
CCCGTACGCCGTACTCGCGCCCGAGCGGTTCGGTGAAGCGCACCATCCGCGCGCTCGTCGTCGTGCCGATGCAGAGCTTCTCGTAGCGTCCCGGGCCGAGCTTGCGGACGTTCGGTGCCGTGTGCAACAGGAAGGCGCCGTTCAGATCCATCGGCGGTGTCACGCCCTGGTCGAAAATTCGAATCTGCGTCCGGTCGCGGATGCCGATGATATGGCCGTCGACGGTGACGAGGTCGCCGGCACGAAGCTTGCGGATGTCCTCCTCGGACGCAGGGAAGGTGAGTCGGTGCTCGGCCATGCCCCTATGCCTCTCGGTCGAAATCGACGGAGCCGTCGGCGCCGATGTGGGCACTCGCCCGTCTCGCCGCCCAGCACTGGTAGTTGACTGCCACCGGGTTCAGCGTCATGTGCGTGTCCGCGTGCTCGATGTGGCACTGGAGGACGGTGACGTCACCGCCGAGCCCCATCGGCCCGATCCCCGTCTCGTTCAACAGGTCTTTCAGCTCGTCCTCGAGCTGCGCCACGAGCGGATCCGGGTTTCGCGTGCCGACCGGCCTGGCGATCGCCTCCTTGGCGAGATGCATGGCGTAGTCCGCAGAGCCTCCGATTCCCACGCCCACGATTCCGGGCGGGCAGGGTTTCCCCCCGGCGCCGACGATCGACTCGAGCACGAACGTCTTGATCCCCTTCACCCCGTCGGCGGGGACGCACATCTTCAGGAAGCTCATGTTCTCCGAGCCCGACCCCTTGGGGACGCACTTGACGTCGAGACCGTCCCAGTCGGCGATGAAGTCCCAGTGGACGATCGGGACCCGGTAGCCGACGTTCGGCCCGGTATTCTCACGGGTGAGCGTGTGAACGATGTTCGAGCGCAGCGGATGGTCGACCGTCGCGCGCATCGTCCCCTCGTAGAGCGCCTGGTAGATCCGAGCCGGATGGAGCGGGAAATGCTCCCCGACCCGGCAGTAGTAGACCGCGATTCCCGTGTCCTGGCAGACGAGGTTGTTCTCGCGCTCGGCGACCTGGACGTTCTTGAGGATCGTCTGCAGCACGCGCTGACCCGGCACCGACGTTTCCGTCTCGGCCGCAGCTGCGAGCGCGTCGCGCAGATCCTGGGGGATGTCCTTCAGCGCCCAGACGTAGAGGTGCGCTGCGGCGTCCTCGACTGCCTGCTGGATGTCCGTCTCGACCGTATTCACGCTGCCGCCTTCTCGGCGGCGGCTCTGCCGGCTCTGCGGCCGAAGACCGTGCACTCGAGCAGCGAGTTGCCCATCATCCGATTCCTTCCGTGAGTGCCTCCGGCGATCTCACCGCAGGCATAGATCCCTTCGATCGTCGTCTCTCCGTGCTCGTCGATCACGAGCCCGCCGTTCTGGTAGTGGAGCACCGGGTAGGTGAGAATCCGCTCCTTCAGCGGGTCGATCCCGCCCGACCTGTACCGGCGCAGCATGTAAGGAAGGGACACCTCCGCGTCAGCTTCCGAGATCCGTGTGGTGTCGAGGTAGACCGCGGGCCGACCGTCCTCCGTCTCGACGCCACTGCCCTTCTCCACCTCGTCGAAGATCGCCTGCGAGACCTCGTCCCGCGGCCCGAGCGAGTCCGTGAACTCCTCGCCGTCGGCGTTCAGCAGGACGGCGCCGTAGGCGCGTGTCGTCTCGGGAATCGAGTACCCCTGCATCGTCTCGGGCCAGGCGCCGCCGTTCGGGTGGTACTGCAGCGCGTCGAGATCGCGTGACTCCGCGCCGAGGTCGACCGCGATCTGCGTGACCTCACCCGTGGCGCCGGGATGGTTCGTTGACAGCTCACCGCGCTCCCGTGCCTCGCGGAAGCAGCGTCCGCCCGCCGCGAGGACGACGGTACCGGCGTCGATGACGTGCTCACCGCAGTGAGCCCTCCATCCCCCTTCCGTGCGGGTGAGCTCGCCCAACGGGGATTTCGGGAACGCGGTTCCCGAGCCCGACTCGAAAGCGTCCTTGAGCGCCATCGTGATCGCGAGACCCGTGCGGTCTCCAACCTGAAGCAGCCGCTTGCGCGTCGCACCGCCGCATTTCGCGAGGCGGTAGCCGCCGTTCTCCTGCGTGAACTCCACCCCCAGCTCCTCGAGCCAGTGAATCGCCCCGGGCGCTTCCGAGGTCAGGACCTCGACGAGGCAGCGATCTGCGGTCTCGTGGGACGAGCGCCAAACGTCCTCTGCATGCTGCTCAGGCGAGTCGTCCTCGCCGAATGCCGCCTGGATCCCGCCCTGCGCCTTCGCCGAATTGCAGGATTGGAGTGCCCCTTTCGTGGCCAGCGCGACGAGGGCGCCCGACCGCTCCGCCGACACGGCGGCGGCCAGGCCGGAGGCACCGGAGCCGATCACGAGCACGTCGAAGGAGAGCCTGTCGCTCACGCCCGGATCGTACCACTGTCGGACTAATCTCACGCATTAGTACTCTTTATCTACGGAGCTGCGGCCGATATATGAGGTGATGCTCAGGACGCTCACCGTCCTCTCGCTCGTCTGCGGTCTCGCGGTCGCGGGGTGGATGTGGACGCGTCAGAGCTTTCAGACGACCGATCCGGCTCCGACGGCGATCCTGCAGGCAGCCACCACGGCCCTGGAGCTCAGTCACCGAACGAACGGCACCTACGCCGGCGTGACGCCGACGCCCGACACGGTCACCGTCGTCCACGCCGATGTGACCTCGTACTGCATCGAGTTCGCGGGCTACTTCGTCGCCGGCCCCGGCGGGGTCCCGACCCCTGGCGCCTGCCCTCGCTAGTCACTACTACTGCTAGTAGATCGACCGGAGGAGATCGGCGATCTCCACCGGGGAGGCCGGGCGCGGGTTTGCCTTGGCTCCGGCTCGCTCCGCGATCGCTGCTGCGACCTCGTCGAGGTCGGCCTCTGGCACACCAAAATCGCGCAACCGCCCGAACCCGCCCAGGCGGGCGAGCTCCTCGGCCCGGGCGGCCGGGTCGGACGCCCCCATCGCCTCGCCGAACTTCGCAACCGCCTCCGCGACGACCGGCTCGTTGAACC
>JACDAN010000160.1 GCA_013695385.1 Actinomycetota bacterium
CCGATCGCGGCCGCCATCGGCTCCTCGATCAGGTAGGCCTGGCGCGCGCCGGCGGTCAGCGTCGCCTCCTCGACCGCGCGCTTCTCGACGCCGGTCACGCCCGACGGAACGCAGACGACGACGCGCGGGTGCGCGAACCGGTGCTGGTGCACCTTCTGGATGAAGTGGCGGAGCATCTGCTCGGTCACCTCGAAGTCGGCGATGACGCCGTCCTTGAGCGGGCGGATCGCGGAGATCGTGCCGGGCGTCCGCCCGAGCATCCGCTTCGCCTCGACACCCACCGCGTGCACCTCGCCCGTGCGCTGGTCGATCGCGACGACCGACGGCTCGCTGAGCACGATGCCTCGCCCTCGGACGTACACGAGCGTGTTGGCGGTCCCCAGGTCCACCGCCATGTCGCGGCCGCCGAAGCCGTTGAGGTACCCGAAAAGGCCCATCTCCCGCGTGAGACTCTAGCTAGCCGTAGCCATAGGTCCCGCTGAAACGTCCTGCAAGCAGGCGGATCAGCAGTGCTGCAGGGAGCCCGACGACGTTGAGGTAGTCGCCCTCGATTCGCTCGACGAGGCCGGCGCCGAGCCCCTGAATGGCGTAGCCGCCCGCCCGCTCCCGCCACTCCTCGGAGGCCATGTAAGCGGCGATGTCCCGCGCTGTGAGGAATCTGAACGTGACCCGCGTCGTCTCCCGGTGGATCTCCTCCCAGGCCGTGGTTCGAAGGCAGAGACCGGACACGACGTCGTGCGTCGCGCCGGCAAGCACCTTCAGCATGTGCTCCGCGTCGCCGGCGTACGCCGGCTTGCCGAGGGTGCGTCCCCCGCAGACGACCACGGTGTCGACCCCGAGAACCGGCGCTTTGCCGCCCTCGACGGAACGCGCCTTGCCGACGGCGTGCTCCAGGGGGTCCTCGCCGAGCTCTTCGTAATCCGGCTCCGCAACCTCGAAGGGAATGCCGAGCTGCTGGAGGATCGCGCGCCGCTGCGGCGACCTGGACGCGAGCAGGATCGGCTGCGCGGGAGTCACGCGGATTTGCGCGCCTTCCAGATCGACTCGGAAGGCCAGCGTCGCGCCCAGTCCCGCTCCTCGGCGTCCCAGTAGGTCGACTCTGCATCCGGGAGAGGCCGCGGCTCGATCAGATCCTCGATCACGAGGCCGTTCACGCGGAAGAGCCGGATCCATTCGCCGTAGGCAAGCTCGTACGTCACGGCTTCGCCGTCGTCCAGTTCGTGCAGGCCGAAGTAGTCGCGGTGGAGCGCGCGGTCGATCTTCTCGCCCGGCCCTTCGCACACTGCGGCAAACGCGCTCGACTTGCTGAAGGCCAGGAGGCCTTGCGGGCGCAGGAGCCTCGTCGCCTCCGGAACCGTCCGATACGGGTCGGAGAACGTGAAGGCCCCGTGGTCGCAGAAGACGACGTCGAAGCTCTCGTCGGGGAGGGCACGTCTTCCGCACTCGCATGGACGAGTGGAAAGTCCACTCCGGCTCCTGCCATCAGCTCGCTCGCGTGTACGAGCTGACGCTCGGAGTTGTCGAGCCCGACGACCCGGGCGCCACTGAGCGCAAGGAGGATCGACCACTGGGCCGCTCCGCAGCCCAATTCGAGGACGTCCTTGCCGGCGACCTCGCCGAGGACGTTCAGCTCCGACTCGGGAATCTGCCAGATGCCCCAGCGGGGCTCGCCGCGTCCGATGAACTCCCGGTGCCTCTCCTGGTACTCGTCACTCGTCCGATCCCAGTAAGCCCGGTTGCGAAGCGCCTGCTCAGAGGGCTTTCGTGGCAACCCAAACCTCCTCGGCGACCCAGCGCCGAGCCCAGTCGGCGGGCATGAAGTCGTAGTAGCCGTGATCCTCCGCGTCATCGGGCGCCAGGCGCTCGTGCAGGGCCTCGACCGCGAGCCCGTTCGCTCGGAGTACCCGGATCCACTCGCCGTGGGTCAGGTGGTAGTTGACGCCTTCGTTCTCGCCGGGCCACTCGATCCTCCCGAGATCGGCCTGCGAGCGCATGAGCCGCTCCTCGACCTTTCCCTCGTCGGGGGAGCAGAGGACGGACAGCGTCGAGTTGCAGAGGAACACCAGTCGTCCGCCCGGACGGAGGAGCCGGCTCGCCTCGGCTATCCAGAGCTCCGGGTCACACCAGATGGAGGCGCCGTACTCGGAGATCGCGAGGTCGAAGCTCGCATCCGAGAGCGGGACATCCTCGGCGCTGGCCTCGATGAATTCCAGGTTCAGGCCGGTCTCTTCCTGAAGACGCCTGGCGGTCTCGAGCTGGGCGGGGGTGATATCGATCCCCACGACCCGGGCGCCGCGCTTGGCGAGCCAGGCGCCGAAGTACGCGGTGCCGCAGCCGAGCTCGATCACGTCCTTGCCTTCGAGCGCACCGAGCGCGTCCAGCCCCGCCTCGGGGCCGGAGTACATCCCCCACTCGATCTCCTCGTCCGCCCACGCATCTCGCGCGCGGCGATCGGTGTACTCGGCGTTGGCCTTCGTCCAGACCTGGCGGTTCTTCAGCGCGTCTTCAGCGTGGCTCATCGGGGAACCAGAGGCCGATCTCGCGCGCGGCCGAGTCCGGTGAGTCGGAGCCGTGCACGAGATTGTCCGGCATCGAGAGCGACAGGTCGCCGCGGATCGTCCCCGGGGCTGCGTCTGCGGGATTCGTCCCACCCATCGTCGTCCGGACGGTCTTGATCGCCCCCTCACCCTCCACGACGAGCGCAAGCGTCGGCCCGGAGGTGATGAAGTCCACGAGCTCGCCGAAGAAAGGCTTCTCGGTGTGCTCTGCGTAGTGCTCCTCGGCAAGCGAGCGGTCGACGGTCAGGAGCCGTGCCGCGCGAAGCTCGAGCCCGCGGCGCTCGAGGCGCGCAACGATCTCCCCGGCCAGCGCGCGGCGCACCGCGTCGGGCTTGACGAGCACCAGTGTTCGCTCCGAGGCCATCGAGCGCGAGAGATTACTGACGGACGGCTGCTACCCGCTACTCGGCCGCTCGCGCTGCGGAGCGGGAGGGAACTCGATCGTCGTCGGCGTGTCCACCGGCGTCTCGCAGTAGGGGCAAATCTGCCAGAGCGTCTCGAGGGGCGCCTTGCAGGTCGTGCAAGCCTGGCGGAGCTTGGTCGTGCAGACGGGGCACACGAGAAATGTGTCGTCGACGTGAGCCCGACAAACGGGGCAGTGGAGCTCTCGCCGCGCGACCCGGTCCTCCATCGCCTTGATCTCCAGGTCGCGCTCGCGCACGTCCTCGAGGTACTCGGGCGGACGGAAGAGCATGTAGATGAGAGCACCGACGAACGGCGGCACCAGACCGAGCAGCGTTGCCATCGCGATCAGCCACGGATCCTCGATTCGGCGCCGTGCGTCCTTGAAAACCCAGTAGGCGACGGCGAGCCAGAACACGACCAAGAAGAAGATCGCCATGTTGCGCGCGACGTCCCATGCGCCCGAGCCGAAGAAATCCCGGAGGCTTCCGAAAAAATCGTTCTCGCTGGCTCCGACGATCACCCGTTCACCTCACAACAACAGCTGCCCGACGACATAGCCGGCGGCGAAGGCGAGCCCGACGATCGTCAGCACGACGGCGGCTGCGAACGCGAACACGCTGAGCCGCTCACCAAGCTTCGGCATCGTACGTCTTCTTCCTGCGCTGGCCGGCGACACGACGTTCATTGTGTCGGGGGTTGCCGAAAGAGGTCGGCCAGGAGATACAGCGATCCGGTCAAAAGGATGGTTCCCTCGGTCGATTCTCTCGCACGATCGAGGGCACGGTATGGGTCAGGCTCGACCTGGACCGAGGCGAAATGCGGGCGTGCCCGGTCGGCGAGCACGTCGGCGGGAAGCGCACGGGGGTTGCCGGACTGGGTCGCGATGAGCCTCGGTGCGAGAGCAGCAAGATCGACGAGCATTCTCTCCTCGTAGTGGTCGGAGAGGATCGAGGCCACGACGACGTCGAACGGCCCGGTCACCTGACCCCGAAGCCACGCCGTCCCGGCCGGATTGTGCGCGCCGTCCCAGAGCTCGCGGCCGCGGCGCTCGAGGCGGCCCGGCAAGGCGGCCGTCACCTCCCGGTCGGTGCTGCGCCCCAGCCACGCTTCCGCGGCCTCCCGTGCGCCTCCTGTCGTGATTTCGGCGCCTTTCGGTGACAATTTCCGAGCGAGGTCGGCGTATCTGTTGTCCGGTAAGACAACTACTCTTGCAGCATGCGCTACCGCCAGCTTCTCGCATGCGATCTGCTCCGGTGTGTCACCGAGCACCTCTGTGTGGTCGAGGGAGACGTTCGTGAGGAGCACGATCGAAGCGTCGACGACGTTCGTGGCGTCGAGCCGACCCCCGAGCCCAGCTTCCACGACGGCGACGTCGATCTCGCACTCGGCGAACTCGGTCAGCGCGGCGGCCGTCAGGGCCTCGAACTGCGTCGCCCCAACAGCTACCGCTTCGGGTTTGACACGCGCAACGGCCCGCTCGAAGCTCGCCTCGGCGCCGTCAACCCAGATGCGCTCCGCCCAGCCGCTCACGTGTGGCGACGTGTACGCGCCCGGCCGCCGCCCTTCGGCCCGAAGCAGAGCGGCGATCGTCCGCGTCGCGGTCGACTTGCCGTTCGTCCCGACAACGTGAATCGAGGGATAGCGGCGCTCGGGGTTCCCCAGGCGTGCTAGGAGAGCCCGAATCCTCCCGAGGCCGAACTCCTCCGGCCATGGGCTGAGCGAGGCGACCCAGCCGGTCGCCGGACCGGCGTCAGCCGCCGAGAGCTTCGAGCTCACGGCGATAGCGGGCGACCTTCTCGCGCTCCGCTTCGACGACGTCTGCGGGCGCCCGCTCGGTGAAGCGCTTATTCGCGAGCATGCCCTCGGCGCGGGTGATCTCCTGACGGAGCCGTTCGATCTCCGCGCTCGGGTCGCCGTCGGTTCGGACCCGGTCGGGCTTGACGACGGCGTCGAAGATTCGGAGCTGATCCTCGTCCAGTTCGATGACGGCTCCGCTCCGCCGGAAGATCTCCGCAGCGTTTTGGATCTCCTCGAAGCGTGGCTGTGTGTCCGCGAAACGACCGTCGGGCTCGGGCCAGGGGCTCCGAATCAACCGACCCTGCCGGCCTGGAAACGTCGTCCAGATCTCCTCGGTCACGTGCGGCATGATCGGGTGCAGGTAGGTCAGGAGGCGCTCCAGCAGGGCCAGCGCGGTCGCGAGCGCGTCGGAGTCGCGGTCGTAGAGCCTCGGTTTGGCCGCCTCGGCGTACCAGTCGCAGAAGTCGTCGAACGTCGTCCGGTAGAGGACGCCGGCGAGGCGGGCGAACTCGAATCCTTCGATCGACTCCGCGATCTGCGTGTGTGCCGCGTCGAGGCGCGCGATCATCCATTCCTCCTCGATCGTCTGAGGACGGGCCTCAGGCGTCACACCCTGAGCGTTCGCCAGGATCAGGCGAGACACGTTCCAGAGCTTGTTGGCGAGCTTCCGCCCCTCCTCGATGAAACCGGCCGAGAAGCGAACGTCCTGCGTCGAGGACATCTTCAAGAGGCCGTACCGGGTGGCGTCGGCCCCATGCTCGGCGATCAGGTCGTCGGGCTCGATGCCGGTTCCGAGGCTCTTCGACATCCGCCGGCCGTCGGGGGCGAGCACGATCGAATGGATGATCACGTCGTGGAAGGGCATCTCCCCGGTCAGCTCCTGCCCGGCCATCATCATCCGCGTCACCCAGAGAAAGATGATGTCGCGGCCGGTGGAGAGGACGTCCGTGGGGAAGTAGGTCTCGAGCTCCCGCGTCTGGTCGGGCCACCCGAGCGTCGCGAACGGCCACAGGGCGGACGAGAACCAGGTGTCGAACACATCCTCGTCCTGGCTTAACTCCATCGAGCCGCACTCGGCACACGCCGACGGCTCGGTCTCCGCGATCGTGACGTGGCGATCTGCGCAGTACCAAGCCGGGATGCGCTGGCCCCACCAGAGCTGGCGGGACACGTTCCAGGGACGGATGTTCTCGAGCCAGTCGAGGGCGACGCTCGCCTGATTCTCGGGCGTGAAGCGGACACGTCCCTCGCGAATCGCCGCGATGGCCGGAGCGGCCATCTCCCTCATCTCGACGTACCACTGCTCCGTGATGAGCGGCTCGATCCGGTCTTTCGAACGGTTGCAGTGCCCCACGGAGTGGCGATACGACTCGCGCTTCTCCAGCTGATCGTGCTGGCGTAGCCACTCGAAGATTCGCCCCTCTGCGTCCTCCTGCGTCATCCCCGCGAGATCCCCGGCGTTCTCGTTCATTCGACCGTCGAGGCCGATCACGGTCAGGTCGAGCAAGCCGGCATCTCGGCCGATCTCGAAGTCCGTCGCATCGTGCCCGGGCGTGATCTTGAGCGCGCCGGTCCCGAAGGCGGGATCCACGCGGTCGTCCGTAATGATCGGAACCCGCCGCTCGGTGTAGGGGACGATCGCCTCCTTGCCGATGAGGTCGCTGTAGCGCTCGTCGGCGGGATGGACTGCGACTGCGGCGTCGCCGAGGATCGTCGCAGGCCGTACGGTCGCGACCGAGATCGAGCCAGACCCGTCGGCCAGCGGGTAGCGAACCGTCGTCAGCGCATCGTCGACGTCGAGATGGTCGACCTCGAGGTCGGAGACCGCCGTCGAGCAGCCCGGGCACCAGTTCACGATTCTGTTGTCGCGGTAGACGAACCCGCGCTCGTGAAGGTGGACGAAGAAGCGGAGAACGGCCCTGATGTAGTCGTCGTCCATCGTGAACCGCTCGCGCGAGTAGTCCAGGGAGGCGCCCAGCCGCCGAAGCTGACCGATCACGATTCCGCCGTACTCCTCGAGCCAGCGCCAGGTGCGCTCCACGAACGCCTCCCGACCGAGCTCGAATCTGTTCGTGCCCTCCGCGAGCAACTGCCGCTCGATCACCGCGTGCACCGCGATCGAGGCATGGTCGTAGCCCGGCTGCCAGAGAACGTTGAACCCGCGCATGCGGTGGGCGCGTACCAGCACGTCCTGCGTCGACGCGTTGAGGGCGTGGCCCATGTGCAGGTTTCCCGTCACGTTGGGCGGGGGCAGCGCGATCGAGAACTGCTCGCCGGGCGCATCGGGGTCGGCCCGGTAATGACCTTCCTCCTCCCACGTCCGCTGCCAACGCTCCTCGACGCCCTTGGGGTTGTAGAGAGACTCCATCACCGAGATCGCAACCTATCGTGGCGATGCCGCGACGATCGTCAGGCAGTCGCCCGCGGCGGGCCTCGCCCGTCGCGCCTAACATCACGCCGGGTTCCCGAACTACCTGTCGCTAGCGCGCCGCGCGCACGCGAAGCGGGCGCCCGGCTTCCGGAAGGTCGCCGAAAGTCGAAGACTTTCGGCGAAAGCGAGGCGGAGCCGAAGCGCTACGCGGATTCGGCCGCGCGCTCTTCGTCTTCGTCCTCGTCTCCGACCTCGGCCCCGGCGCTCGTGACGAGCGTCGGCTTGAGTCCCTTCTCGATCGTCTCCTTCGTGATCACGCACTTGGAGACGTCCTTGCGGGACGGGAGCTCGAACATGACGTCGAGGAGGGCGTTCTCGATGATCGACCGGAGCCCGCGGGCCCCGGTCTCGCGCTCGAGGGCGGCGTCCGAGATCGACCAGAGAGCCTCTTCCATGAAGACGAGCTCGATCGAGTCGTACCCGAAGAAGCGCTGGTACTGCTTGACCAGGGCGTTCTTGGGCTCGACGAGGATCTGGACGAGATCCTCGCGCTGAAGCTGGTGCACCGCCGAGACGACCGGCAGGCGGCCGATGAACTCAGGGATGAGTCCGTAGAGGAGGAGATCCTCCGGCATGACCTGGGCCAACAGCTCGGACGTCTCGTCGTCGTGCTTGGAACGGATGTCCGCGCCGAAGCCGATTGCGTTCTTGCCGATGCGCCGGCCGATGATCTTCTCCAGGCCGGCGAACGCGCCGCCGCAGATGAACAGGATATTCGTCGTGTCGATCGAGAGGAACTCCTGGTGCGGATGCTTCCGGCCGCCCTGCGGCGGCACCGAGGCGACCGTCCCCTCCAGGATCTTCAGGAGCGCCTGCTGGACGCCCTCGCCCGAGACGTCACGCGTGATCGACGGGTTGTCGGCCTTCCGCGCGATCTTGTCGACCTCGTCGATGTAGATGATCCCGGTTTCCGCCTTCTTGATGTCGAAGTCGGCGGCCTGGATGAGCTTGAGGAGGATGTTCTCGACGTCTTCTCCGACGTAGCCGGCCTCGGTCAACGCCGTCGCGTCGGCGATCGCGAACGGGACGTTGAGGATCCGCGCCAGCGTCTGCGCCAGCAGCGTTTTTCCGCAACCCGTTGGGCCGAGCAGGAGGATGTTCGACTTCTGGAGCTCGACGTCGCCCTCCTCGGTTCCCATCTGGACCCGCTTGTAGTGGTTGTAGACGGCGACTGCGAGCGTTCGCTTCGCCTCCTCCTGGCTCACGACGTAGTCGTTGAGGACGCTGTAGATGTCCTTCGGCCGAGGGAGGTTGTCGAGGTCGAGCTGCGAGGGAGCGGTGAGCTCCTCGTCGATGATCTCGTTGCAGAGATCGATGCACTCGTCGCAGATGTAGACGCCGGGACCGGCGATCAGCTTCTTGACCTGCCGTTGTGACTTCCCGCAGAAACTGCAGAGAAGTTGCTCGTTGCCCTCGCTAGCCCGCGCCACCCTAGTACTCCTTGTAGTCGGAAATCGTCAGGGGATCTAGCCCTTACCGGTTTCCCGGTTGGCGATGATGTTGTCGATGATGCCGTAATCGAGGGCTTCCTGCGTCGTCATGAAGTAGTCGCGATCGGTGTCGCGGGAAACCTTCTCCAGATCCTGTCCAGTGTGGTCGGCGAGGATCTCCTCCAGCCTCCGCTTGAGGTTCAGGGTCTCTCGCGCGCGGATCTCGATGTCCGTCGCCTGCCCTCCGAAGCCACCCGTCCACACCTGGTGGATGAGGATCTTCGCGTTCGGGAGAGCCATGCGCTTGCCCTTGGTTCCGCCGGCGAGCAGGACGGCTCCCATCGACATCGCGATGCCGACGCAGATCGTCTGAATGTCGGGCTTGACGAACTGCATCGTGTCGTAGACAGCGAGTCCGGCGTAGACGTCGCCCCCCGGCGAGTTGACGTAGAGCGCGATGTCCTTGTCGGGATCCTCGGACTCGAGGTGCAACAGCTGGGCGATGATCAGATTCGCGATCTGATCGTCGATCGGTGTCCCCAGGAAGACGATTCTCTCGTTGAGCAGGCGCGAGTAGATGTCGAACGCGCGCTCGCCGCGCGACGTCTGCTCGATCACCATCGGGATCATCGGGCTCATACAGGCTCCTTGCTTCCGGGGGTCCACAACTTCGCAACGGTCTCGGGCTTTTCCTGCTCGGGCGTCCAGAGCTTCTCACGGGCGTGGGCGAGATCCATGGGGATGCGCTTGACCTCGCCGACGATCCGGTCGAGCGTTGTTCGCAACCGGAGGTCGGCCCGGAGAGTCTCGAGACGACCCGTCTCGCGGAGCTGGCTCATGACCTGCTCGGGGTCGTCCTCCAGATCGGCTGCCTGCTCGCGCACCAGCGCCTCGACGTCGTCGTCCGAGATCTCGACGGCGAGCTCGTCGGCAGCAGCCTCCAACACGATCTCGCGAGCGAGCGAGCGTCGCGCCTCGTCTTCGATGTCCGACTGGATCTGCTGAGGCGACCGGCCGCTCAGCTGGATGTAGGCCTCAGCGCTGATCCCGCGGCGCTCCAGCGAGCGTACGAGCGCGTTCCAGAGGTCGACAGCACGAGCCTGGACGAGACCGTCCGCCACCTCCAGGTTCGTGGCGTCCACGAGGGCTTCTGCAGTGGCTGCGCGGAACTGGTTCTCGACCTCGCTCTCGATCTGGCCGTACATGCGAGTGCCGATCTCGTCGCGCAGGTCGTCGAGGGTGTCGAACTCGGTTGCGGCGCGCGCGAGCTCGTCGTCGGCCGGGGGCAGCACCTTCTCGTGAATCTCCTTGACGACAGCGGCTAGGCGCGCTTTGTTCCCATCGGGCAGGCCGTACTCGATCGCCTTCTCCTGCCCGGGCTCGAGCCCGACAAGCCCCTCCTCGATCTCCGGGAGCAGGCGCTGCGAGCCGAGCTCGACGACGTAGTCACGCTGCGCATCGCCATCCCCCGAGACGAGATCGACGACGAGCGTGTCGCCCTCGCGGGCCGGACGGCCCTCGACGGGCGTGAGCTCGGCGATCGACGAACGGAGCACCTCGAGCTCGGCTTCGATCAGCTCCTCGGGAACCTCGACGTCGGCTGCAGGGACCTCGAGCTGGGTCCAATCCGGCAGCTCCGGCTTGGCCTGGACGGCAACGGTGGCCGTGAATCGAAAAGTCTCGCCCGGGGACTCGGGCAGGTCGTACCCGTACTCCGGCGCCGACGCGGGCCGCACGCTCGTCTCATGGAGAGCGGCGCGGAACCAGCCGCCGATGTGGCTCTCGACAGCTTCCGCGTAGAGCCGTTCCTTGCCGACGCGTGCCAGGAGGACCGGCATCGGCACCTTGCCTTTGCGAAAGCCCGGGATCTTCAGGCTGCCGGCGAGGTCGGAGGCGGCGTGGTCGATCGCGTGCTCCACGTCGTCGCCCGGGACATCGACGGTCAGCTTGACCCGGTTCTCGGGGAGCTGTTCAACAGTCGCCTTCACGGAGCGGCCATTGTGCCAGCACCGCTCCGAGTCACCGACGAGGCCGTCGGAGTCCGGTCGAGTCGGGGCTCCGCCCGGCGGGATCCGCCGGCCGGCACGACCGGATGCGGGCGGGAGGACTCGAACCTCCAAGGGAGTTTCCCCCCAACGGGACCTAAACCCGCCGCGTCTGCCAGTTCCGCCACGCCCGCCGGCGCTTCAAGGATAGAGAGGTTGGGTAGGGACGGCGCATGCTCCCCCGAGGCGGAGGACTCTTCGGACCGGCCAGGCTGCGCGGAGGACGCGTGCAGGTCTACGGCTGCGCTCGCGGCTGCCTCATCGCTTCGCTCCTCGCGTCGATCGTGCTCACGAATCGTGAACCTGCTGATCCGCGCCTTCTGAGCGCGCCAGCCCAGTGAGTGGCCCCGGATGGAATCGAACCATCGCACGCAGGTTCGAAGCCTGCTGCTCTATCCACTGAGCTACGGGGCCGGGTTTCGCAGAGTAGCGCTCAGCCGGGACGGTTTACTCGGTGCCGAGGGCGTCCCAGGCTGAGCGCCCGGGAGATCGTCGCGAACTTTCAGCGAGAGGGGTGGCGGAGGGGACTCGAACCCCCGACCACCGGGACCACAACCCGGGGCTCTACCAACTGAGCTACCGCCACCGCGCTAGACAAGAGAGGATAGCGAGGGCTCGTCGAAGGCTCCTCCACGCTCTCAAAGACCGCTGCCGCGCCTGCCTCCTCGAGCTCCTGCCGTGAAAACCCACCGGTGATCACGCAGATCGTCTGAACCCCGGCCTTTCGCGCAGCCTCGATGTCCCAGGGCGTGTCCCCGATCATGACCGCGTCGTCGCCGCCCGCTTTCTCGCGGGCGGCGAGCACGAGGTCGGGCTCCGGCTTCGTCGCCTCGACGTCGTCCTTCGTCGTCCAGGCGTCCGCGAGCTCGCGGGCCTCGAGCAGGTCGAGGTAGCGCTCTAGCTCGTCTTGCGGGAGGAGCTGGCGAGGACGACCGTGACGCTCCGATCCTTGAGATCCGCAATCAGGTCGTGGGCCCCCTCGAGTGGCTGCACCTCGCCGATCAGCTATTCCTCCCCCCGCGTCTCCTCGATCGCCTCGTGGAGATCCTTTTCGATCCCGTCGACCAGCGCGGGGACGAGCTGGTCCCCGCCCATGCCGAAATGCCGGTGAATCCGCCAGATCGGCAGTGAACCTCCGACCGGCGGATTAGAAGCTAGCGGGTCGGTCGGCGCAAACCCGTTTAGTAGAGCCGTTTCTACGAGGTCGCTTCCGCGCAGACCCCGGCGCGACCCTGCAAGGCCGCCTGAAGAGCGCTGTCCGAGTAGAGGAAGACTTTTCCGGGTCTGAACCTTAGCGTTTCACGACCAGCGTCTTGCTGGTGCTGGCGACGTAGCGGGGCGCCGCCTGTGTGGCCGGCAGATGGGCGCGCAGGTAGCTCGTACCTCGCGGCAGGCTCAGGCTGAAGTCGACCGGGTAAGCCCCGCGGGGAACAGTGACCCGGCGCAGAGTGACCCATGGGCCGAGACTCGAGCGGCTCCGCTGGACAAGGAAGAACTTGCCGTGCACGAACGCACAATCGATCCGAAATCCGCCCGGATATGACCGGCCGCTCTCTTGGCCCGTACGAGGTAGACGGTGACGCGAACGTTCACCGTCACGACGTTGCTCGACACGACTTGGGTCGCTTGCGGACTCGCAGGCACCCGAGCCTGATAAGCCGTCTTGACCGGCGTTCCCAGGTTGATGCTGAACGTGCCGTCACTGGTCGTCTCCCTCGTCAAGAGAAGGGTGAAAGTCGCCTGGCCGACGCGCTCAGCCCATAGCTCGATCGGGACGCCGGACTTAGCCGGCGTCACGCGCCCGGCGAGGGTCGTAAACGAGGCTTTCGGGTCTATGAGGTTCACGGTCACTACGCTCTTCGTCGCGGCGAGGCTCACCGCGGTCGGCGAGACTACCGCCGGCACCGTGCCGGTCTCGCGCGCCACATCAGCCGATCCGGTGCTGCCCACTGCAAGCGCCGCAAAGGCGCCAAACACAAAGGTGACCATGAGGCGCCGCCGCATTGCTGACCCCGTTTCAGTGCAGGAACACCGCCTGTCCCCCGCGTCTCGCCAATGGTAGCCGCCTATGGCGCAGTGTCGATACACGCCCAGGGGGGTCGGTACCGTCGTCCGTTTTTGCGCCGCCCGCTGCGCGGGGGTCATTCGCGCTGTGTCTAAGAAACGAACTGCCACGTTGACAGTGGCCCGTAGATGCGAGATAAGAGGATGTTCAGGTCGGTTCGCGACGAAAGGAGTGGAGATGGCAGGCATCGAGGTCAAGAGCCTGGACTCGCCCGAGGAGACGAGGCCGTTCGTGGACAAAGGGCAGGCCGAAGTCGTCAACATCGGCGGTGGCAGCGTGATGCGCGGGACGTTCGAGCCGGGATGGCGGTGGTCGGAGCACGTGAAGCCGCTGGCGAAGACGGACAGTTGCCAGAGTCCGCACTTCCTCTACGCGTTGTCGGGGAGGATGGGCGTCGCCATGGACGATGGAACCGAGCTCGAGATCGGGCCTGGTGATGTCGCTCGCATCGAGCCCGGACATGACGCCTGGGTCATCGGCGACGAGGCGTGCGTCGCGATCGACTTCGGTGTCTCCTCGGCCTACGCGAAGCCGCAGTAGAAGCGACTACGGACGCCGGTCGCTAGAGACCTCGTTACGGACCGAATCGGGCGCCCACGG